>CAYOCZ010000484.1:0-2692 GCA_964402475.1 uncultured bacterium
GCAACGGCGCCCGCTCCAGGCCAACCAACAGCAGCCGCGCCGGCCCTCATTCCGGCTCCCGCACCAGCACGACCTCCGAAGTTCCGAGGACACACAAGAGATCCCGGACAACAGCCGCGCTTGACACTCCCGGCGCGGCATGACAAGATGGTCGAGACGATGATGACGGCCGACGGCCTACGGCTGACAGCCCACGGCATGAGAAAGCGACGCTCGCAAAGCTCTTCGGAGCCGCTAGCCGTGAGCCGTAGGCCGACAGCGGACATGCGCCGGCTTGCTACCGTGCCGTCGCCTCTGCCATGAGCGGAACCTACACTCACACCTGTGTTGTCTACGCCCTCTTGTTCCTGCTCGCGTGGACCATCGTCTATGCTCTGTCTCCCCGGGCACGCACTGCCATGATCTGGACCGGCCTTGCCTTTGCCCCGGCCGCGGTCATCTCCGAGCTATGGCACCTCCAGGACTACTGGTCGCCGATATATGTCGCGCAGCTGAAGATCGGGACCTTGCGCTTCGGCGGCGTCGAAGACTACGTTTTCGGTTTCGCTCTCGCCGGGATTTCTGCCGGGGTCTTTGAAACCTTGACGTTGAGGCAGGGACTTCCGGCCCTTCCCCGGGTATCACTGCCGGCGTACCTCAGGATGGCCGGTCTTGGCTTGATCGGTCTCTCCCTGATGGTTGTGATCACCACATTTCTGCATCTGAGGTCCATCCACACGGCGATTGTAGCGACCACCCTGACGGCCCTGCTGATGTTCGTGCTCCGTCCCGAAGTCGTGCCCCGTGCGCTTCTGACTGCGCTCGCATTCGCCGGCTTCTTCTGGTTCTTCTACGTTGGTATCATAATCCCTCTGTACCCCGGTATGATTGACGCGTTCTGGATGCCGCGCGGCAACCTCGGTATCAGACTCGGCGGCGTTCCGATCGAAGAGGTCGTCTGGGGTTTCTCCGCTTCCCTGTTCGCCGGCCCGGTGTTCAGAGTCTGTTCGACGACGAGGTCGGAGAGCAAGAGGACGCCGAGCTTGGCCGAGCACTCCAGGGCGAAATAGAGACAACCACCGTTTCGGCGACAGGGTTGGCTGACGCGAGGAAAGCAGAATCGTTGGTGGAGAATAGGAATGATAGCGGAGGAATAGGGGCACTTCACCAATTACCGAGCGGTGTCAAGGCGCGGCATGACAAGATGGTCGGACTGGTTGAGACGATGCTGACAGTCGACGGCTTGCGGCTTGCAGTCTGCGGCCGGGCTCGACGGAGGAAGGCACGTCGCAATCGCGGCCGAATATGAGGCAACTATGAGCGAACGCAGTAAGTACAGCATCCACACGGATGTGAAGTACGGTCAGCTTGAGGTGATAGACGTTCCGGCAATCGTGGCGGAGTGTACCGAGAAGTGGTTCAACCAGACACTGACCAAGGTGAATGACAGCGTGGTCCGGCTCGGAATCGTCCAGGGCGAGTTCCACTGGCACAAGCACGACAAGGAAGACGAGTTCTTCTTTGTGCTCGAGGGCAGGCTGCTCGTGGACCTGCAGGACCGCACTATTGAGCTCGGCCCGAGCCAGGGCGTGACGATTCCGAAGTCAGTGATGCACCGGCCAAGAGCGCCGCAGAAGACCATAATGCTGGTCGTCGAAAACAGCACCGTCGAACCGACCGGAGACCAATAGCCCGGAGGGATTCGGGGGACGCAGCAGGGGATTCCAGGCGTCCCGTGCGCGTGACAAGACCGAACCGGCATGACAAGATGGCGGGGCTGGTCGAGCCCCGCAGCTGAAGGGGGAAACTTGGGACAGTCCACGTGCGGGGACAGTCCCCGCCAGCCTATCCGAACCGGCCGGAGATGTAGTTTTCGGTGTCGGGTTCCTTGGGGTTGGTGAAGATCTGCTTGGTTGTGCCGAATTCCTTGAGCACGCCCAGCAACATGAAGCCGGTGTAGTCGGAGACGCGGGCCGCCTGCTGCATGTTGTGGGTGACGATGACGATGCAGTACTTCTCCTTGAGACTCCGCATCAGGTCTTCAATGTGGAGCGTTGCAATCGGGTCCAGTGCGGAGCAGGGCTCGTCCATCAAGAGTACTTCCGGCTCGACCGCGAGCATCCTCGCGATGCAGAGGCGCTGGCGCTGTTCGTCGGTGAGGCGGAGCGCGCTCTTGTTCAGTTTGTCCTTGACCTCGTCCCACATGTGCACCGCGCGGAGGCAGCGTTCAACGATTGACTGCAGTTCGGAGCCGTTCTTCGTGCCGTGGACCCGAGGGCCATAGGCGATGTTGTCGAATACCGGGAGCGGGAAGGCGTTGGGACGCTGGAAGACCATGCCGACGCGCTTGCGGAGTTCGAGCACGTTCAAACGGTAGATGTCGCCGCCGTCGAGCAGAACCGTGCCTTTGATGCGCGCGCCGTCGACGAGTTCGTTCATCCGGTTGAGGCTGCGCAGCAGGGTTGACTTGCCGCAGCCGGACGGGCCGATGATTGCGGTTATGGCGCGACCGGGGAACGCGATACTCACCGACTTGACGGCCTGGAACGAGCCGTAGAAGACGTCGAGGTTCCGAGTCGCAAGTTTCGTGTTGCAGGTCTCGAGTTTGGGCGGAGAGGGATCCAGGGGTCCAGGGGTCAAGGGGTCAAGCGTGGACAGCTTAGAACTTATCCGTGAATAACAAAGCATTGACGGAAGACGATAAGTGCGCAGG
>CAYOCZ010000485.1:0-2665 GCA_964402475.1 uncultured bacterium
CATCTCTATCGCTCCAGCAAGAGCCTGCCGTGGTGCGACACCGCCGGCATCATCGGCAAGAACGACGTGGTACTCCTCAAGGTGAACGCCGAATGGCCCGAGCGGGGAATGACCAACACCGATCTCATCAAAGGCCTCATTGCCCGAGTAGTTGCCCATCCCGATACCTTCACCGGCGAAGTCGAGCTGGTCGAGAACGGCCAGTGGCGTCACTCCTGGGCGTACTCGCAGAACAACGCCGAGCGGCGCTCCCAAACCATGCAACAGGTCGTGGACCTGTTTGACGGCCAGGGCTTCAACGTGGGCGCCTACAACTGGACCGCCATCGGGTACGGCGGCAACAACCGCTGGGTGAACGAGTTCGACCAGGGTGACACCGTGTCCGGCTACGTCCGCGAGGACTCGACCGGCATGACCTACGCCAAGTTCGTGACGTCCTACGGCACCAGCATCTCGACCCGGCTCGGGGTCTGGAACGACTCTGCGTACGAACCGGAGCGTCTCAAGTTCATCAATATGCCGGTGCTGAAGTCCCACTCCATCATGGGCGTGACCGCAGCGGTTAAACACTACATCGGGTTCCTCTCCTACGCCGCCATCGGCAGCGGCACGATGCACAGCCGCGCGATGTCGCAGGGACTGCTCGGGGTCGAATTCGGCAAGGCCCGGTTCCCGGACTTGAACATCATCGACGCCACCTGGGTGAGCGCGGAAATCACCACCGGTCCGAACGCGCCCTACAACATGTGCACGTGGCTGAACACGCTCGTCGCCTCCAGGGACCCGATTGCGGCTGACTACTACGCCGGGAGATACGTGCTCAGACCCGCGAGTTGGTGGAACGGCCATCCCTCGTTGCACGACTACGGCCGGATGGACCCGGACAACCTCAACACCGAGAACCCGGGCAGCGGCCGTTCCTATTCCGACTCAACGCCCTGCAACGGCTATCCGTACAACGCCTTCCACCAGATGCTCACCTCCAGCCGCGACGAGATGCTCCGCTACGGCAGGCAGGTCACGATGGATACCAGCGAGATGACCGTTCACCACTTCCGATTCACCGGCACCGCCGTCGAGGAGCCGCGTGCCGTAGTCCCCGCGGTTGGCGGTCTCAAGGTGATGCCCAACCCGGCGAGCGGCAGAATCAAGGTCAGCTATCGGCTGAAAACAGCCGGTCCGGTCAGTCTGCTCGTGTTCTCAGAGGATGGCCGCAAGGTCGCGGCACTCCCGCAGGGCGTTCTATCGGCCGGCGAGCACACGGGGAGCCTTGACCGCGCGCTCTCCCCGGGCACTTACCTGCTGATTTTGGAGACCGGGGCCGGCCGCGAGTCGCTGAAGCTCGTCATACCCGGCCGCTAGACGCGGGCGGCCGATCGGCGGACGGCAGCGCCCGACTCCATACGGAATAGCCGACAGCGCCCGCGGGTAGGTGGTCTTTGACAAGCCATGGCAGGCAGGCTAGCCTGTTCGAGAACCATTGGAGGCACAATGAACGCTTTGCTTACAGCCGTCATCATCTGCTCGGCCGCGTCCGGCGCCCAGCCGGCGGCGATCCGCACCGCAGAACTGGTCGAGGCCGATAACAAGTTCGGGCTCGAGGTCTTCAACTACCTGACGAACGCCAAACCGCAGGAGAACGTCTTCATCTCGCCGCTGAGCATCGCGCTCGCGCTGCAGATGACCGCCCACGGCGCGGCCGGCCCGACCTGGGACGTAATGGCCGGCGCGATGGCCATGTCCGGGCTCTCCCGGGCCGAGGCCGCGGCCGGCAACCTCCAACTCCGCGAGGAGCTGGTCAACGCCGACGAGAAGGTGCGGCTCGACATCGCGAACTCGCTCTGGCTGCGCAAGGGCGTCATGCTGCGGAAGCAGTTCGCCGACGACTGCGGCAAGTACTACCAGGCGTCGGTGACTACGCTCGACTTCGCCCGGCCCAGCGCCGTGACTACCATCAACGACTGGGTCGCGAAGAACACCGCCGGCCGTATCAAGCAGATAGTCAGCGAGTTGACGCCCGAGGAGATTCTCGTCCTCGTTAACGCCATCTACTTCAAGGGGAGCTGGACCAATGAGTTCGACCCCAAGCTCACGTCGGCGCGCGAGTTCTACCTGGCTTCGGGCCCGTCCCAGCGCCAGATGATGAACCGGGAAGACCGGTTCCGCTACAAGGCGGATGACGCCACGCAGGCGGTTGCCCTGCCCTACGGCGACGGCCGGCTCAACATGTACATCTTCCTGCCGCGCGAGAAAGACGGCCTGGGCAAGCTCATGGACGCCACGAAACCGGACAACCTCGCCGAGCTCTTCGCCGGGTTCGACGAGCGGAAAGGCAGGGTCGTGCTGCCCCGATTCAAGATCGAGTTCGAGCAGAACCTGGTCAAGACTCTGCAGAAACTCGGGATGGGACTGGCGTTCGCTCCCGCAGCCGACTTCTCGCGTATGGTTGTGCCGCCGGCCACGGCCGCGATCAGCGACGTCCTGCACAAGACGTTCGTCGAGGTGAACGAAGAAGGAACCGAGGCGGCGGCGGTGACCGGGGTCAAGATGCTTGCGACCTCGATGCCGCGCGAGGACGAGCGATTCTCCTTCGTCTGCGACCACCCGTTCCTCTGCGCCATCCGGGACGACGTGACCGGCTCGGTCCTCTTCCTCGGCGCCATCT
>CAYOCZ010000486.1:0-2664 GCA_964402475.1 uncultured bacterium
CCATGCCCCGGCATCGGCAGACCGTGGCCGCGCTGCACGCTGCCCTTCCGAAAGCCCGTGGCCTTGGGGAGCCGCCGGCGGCAAAGGGGGTAGGCCTCCCGCCGCCGCGCCTCCGTCGTGACGGTCCGCAGCCACCGCCTCAGCGGCTCGTGGCCGACGTGGTACGTCCTCATGATCGCGGAGATCGACAGCTTCCCGGCCAGGTATCGCGGCAGCAGGCGCTCGGCCTCGGCAGCCACGAGGCGAACGTTGCCCCGCGGCAACTTGCCCTCTTGCCTGTCTTGTCTCTCTGTCTTCATCGCATTCATCCGTTTCATCCGTGCTATATCATTCGCCGATACCCGGCGCACGTGGCCTTGACGCTTGCGAGCAGCGGAAGGCCGGCGTGGGCCATGCTGACAGCCGCCCCGCCGGCGGACGCCGACAGGACGCCTACGTTGCCCCTATGGAGGTAGACGTACGACGCCTGGGTATAGGCCGCATCGGTGAGGTCGGCGGGGAGGGCCACCTGGCCGTCGCCGACCTCGCCGCCGGCGGCAACGTAGCCGCCGACCGCGTAGACCTGCACGGTCTGCGCGCCGCGGAGCCAGTACTGCTTGTGGATCCCGCCCAGTTCGTAGTCGACGGTGTAGTCGTCGTCTTCGGTGAGGGCGTCTTCGTTCGCCCAGTCCTTGTCGAGCGATTCCTTGACCGAGCCGACGCTCACGAGCGGCCAGGCGGGCAGCCACAGCCACTCCGTACGCTCGTGGGGCACGTTGAGGAGCAGGGGCGTGTCCGCGTCCCACGTGGTCTCCTCGAGGCAGGGCGCCCCCCGCCAGGTCCTTCCCGTCGCCACGGCCATCTGCGCCGAGACGCCGGCGAGGATCGCCGCCAGGAGCGTATCATCGGTGGCATCGGTGATGCCCAGTCGGGTCTTCAGGTTGGCGGTTGTGGCGAGCATCTGTTAGTCCGTTACTCGGTTACTCGGTGACTTCGTTACTCGGTGACTTCATCCCGTGTCCCGGCGCGACGGCACCGTCTTGGGATCGGCCAGTTCCACTTGGCCGGCCGCGACGTGGGGCGGGGCCAGGGCCGAATCCATGGGCCACTCGTCGCCCGGTTCGTGCCGGCGGCCGTTGTCTCGGACGCGCTTGAGCGCCCGTACCATCACCGCACCTGCCGGGAGTCTCTTGTTTCCGCCCGCCGCCTTCTTCGCTGCCTCTGCCATTCCATTGCTCCTATTCGTTCGCCGCCCTGCGGCCCGGAGCGTTAGTCGGGCCGAGGGGCGGCGGGGGGCACACGCCCCCGCCGCATCGGCAACATCTTTTGACATTGACATTCAATGTGCCTTGTCGAGTGCCCCTCGCTGCTGCTTGTCGCGAGGGGTGGGCTGTTGTTTGGGCCTAACGCCCGCCGGCAGCGGCCGGCGGGGTTCTTTCCGAACGGCAGAATCATCGCTGCCGCCGGCAGCCGGAGTGGCCGCGCCGGCATTCCGCGTCACTCGACGACCTCGACCGCCTTGGCCCGCAGCAACTGGTCGCAGATCCTCGTCGTCGAGACGAACGTCGAGCCGGCCTTGATCTTCGCGCCGCACAGGTTGACGTCGGTGTTCGCGCGGAACTTCACGGCCGGGGCCAGGCCCCTGCCGCGCGCCTTCTTCGGCGTCGGTTTTGCTTCCGTCGTTTTCTCCGCCATGTTCATGTTCTCCTCGTGGTTCGGTTAGTGGAGAGTTATCAGTGGTCAGTTTTCCGTTGCTCTCGCCTTCGTAGCCCCCGCCGTTTACGACCCGGCGGGGGCACGTCGGCTGCTCTCATTGCGTGGCGAGCGGCGTGTTTCCGTCGATGCCGGCCATGCCGACGATCAGCCAGCCGAGCGTATCGCTGGCATACAACAGCGTTGCTCGGTCGCCCGCGTCGGCAAAGACGATCGTCGCCCATCCGACTTTGGTCGTGGGTGTCAGCGTGCCGTCGCCGCCGCCGTCAACGGCCAGCACGATGCTGAGGAGTTGGCCGGGCGTCCCGTTGGCCAGGGTGAGTGCCTCGGCGTCGGCGCCGGTCGTCTTCTGGACGATCCCGTGCGTAACGGGGATAGGCAGCGCGTCGGCGGCGACGACCGTATTGCCGTCGAGAAACGTCGGACCGGGCCGCGAGTAGCCGGACAACACAACCATCCGCAAATCGTTGCCGGTCGTTGCCGTGGCCAGTGCGAGTCCGCAGATCCGCTGCGCCGTCGCGTCATCGGTATCGACGACGTAGGCGTAGCCGCTGGTGCCGGCCGTAACCAGGTTGCCGACCGTGACATTCTCCCCGGCCGTCACGGTCGTCTGCGTGCCGATGGGCGCGTATTTCGCCAGCACGTTGACAGCCGACGTCTGTTCGCAGACGCCGATCACCGCGTCGGTCGACGCGGTGGCGGTGACGATCTTGGGCGTGGTGGCGTGCTCCGTTTCGATCTTCACGAACGTCTTGACCGTCGTTCCGCCGGTTCCCGCCATGGCATTGAGTGCGCCGGTGTAGGGCATGGCGGCGTAGGCCCGGGGGAATGCCGGCCAGATCAGCAGGGCCCATGTCGTCATCAGGGCGAGGGCCACTACGGTGACCGCCAACGCCTTTCCGAACTTGCTTCGATTCATTCGCTTCATCTTCGTGTCTCCTGTAGCACGGGCGTCTCGCCCGTGTTGTTTGC
>CAYOCZ010000487.1:0-2647 GCA_964402475.1 uncultured bacterium
CAGTAGAGCCTGTCTCACTGGACACACGCGAGGATGTTGTGGCTTGCATTGAGAGGCTGCTTGATCGGGCCCGAACCGGTGAGCTGACATCGGTCGCATTTGCTGGCGTGCTTGCCGATGGATCCATCACCACAGGATTCGAGCTGTCGAACGCCGGCAACGTCATGCTGCTGTGCTCGGCAGCTCACCATCTGGCGTGGCGCATCCACCGCGAGGGATTCGAGCAGATGACCGACGACTGATGCCCCGCTACTACCCCAGCGCACTTGCCCAACTCTACATCCGGCTCGATGAGGGCGTCGGACAGATCCCACCCGAGGCACTGGCGGTGCTCCGAGGCCAGGCGGCCGCCACGGATGCCGTCGGGCTCAAAGCGTTTGCGATGCCGATCCAGGACGGGTACAGCCACATTACCGCTGTCCAGCCGCACACGCTCGACCTCGAGCTGAACAGCCACAGGATCGCGGACACGCTCGGGATGACCATCGCCTGGCGCGACTTCCCGCTGCCGTCCCGGATGCTCCGGAACGTCGGCATCATGATCTATGCGGGGACCGTCTCCTCGGACGACTACGCGGCGGGGCTGGGAGCGGCCGCTGCAGGAGCCCGGACGCAGAACATCGCAATCGTCAAGCCGACTCGCAAGAGCCTGCGCTTCGTGGGCTTCGCCGACGATGTCGCAGAGGATCATCAGGCGGGAACGGTCTCGTTCCGGTGCCGCGACTACACGGGGATCCTGCTCGACACGGAGCTCGCCGCAGCCGTTTACGACGTGGATGTCAACGCGCCGCTGGATGACGTGATTACGAAAATACTCGCGACCGTCCCTGGCGACGCGGCAAAGCATCTCAATGTGGTCAATCCCCCCTATTTGCGCGCGGACTCCGACACGTACCGGTTCACGGACGCACCGCTGCCCACCGTGGCGCTCATCACGCCAGCGGCCACGCGGCGAAGGAAGGGCAAGCTCTGGCGCCTGTCTCCTGCGATGACCGGCCCCGAGACGAAGTATTGGGACCTCATCACCGACATCTGCGTGCAGGCCGGGTTCGTGCCCATCGTCGATCGGAACGAGCTTCAGATCACGACGCCCCGGAACATCCTCGGCCGCGAGGCCCCTGGTTCGTTCCTCCGCGTGGTCAACGGCAAGCCTCTTCAGATCCGGCGAATGATCCACGGGTTCAACATCGAAACACTGAGAACTACACGGAAATTCGGCAGGCTGGCCGCTCCGTCGATCCAGGTGCGAAGCGCGGTACCCGGGCGAGCAGCGCCGCTCATCGCCGAGTGGCCGCCGCCGAAAAACCCGAAGCGCCGGGCCACGTCGGTCATGCCGAGCGGGCGCGGCGCGGCCGGGCGGGTCGAGACATTCGTCGTCAAGGGGGTCAGCAATCCGGACACCCTGCGCCAGGTCGCAGCGGGGCTCTATGAGGAGCTCGGGCGCGGCGAGTACGGCGGCCGGATGGAAACCTACGAGTTGGCGAGCACGGGGGGGACCAACCTGGACCCGGACTTGCTCGACGTCAAATCGGGCGATCCGCTGGAGATCGTGGTTGAAGCGCGCGGGCTCACTACCGGCCTGTGCAACTATCTGTCGGATGCGCAGAGCCCGGCGGCGATGATGGATCGGCTCCGGGTGAAGGGCTGGAACGATGCAGTGGCGGCCGGCATCGTCAACCTATACCTGGCGAGCAAGGGGCTGCAGACCGTCTTCCGCGTGCGGGATGTGCGGCAGTCGTGGCGGCTCGCCGGCGACAACCCTGGCGTCCGGCTTGGCTTCACATTCGGCACCTATCTCGAAACCCGAAACGATCCGGTCGGGGCGGTGCCAGTGCCTGCGTCGACAGCGTCTCCTCGGGTACAGGTCGTCGGCTGATGGCTGGAATTGACATCGGAAATCTTCGGGAGCTCCTTCGGGGGGAGATCGACACCAGGCGGTGGGTGGAAACCTGCGTGGTGGACGACGACGAGGACGCGGTGGATCTCACTGCGGACGGCTGCTGGCTCGACTGCACCGTCGTGGCGACAGGCAGACCGCTGCGGGCGGAGTGGCCGCTCATGGTGCGCCCCGGAGGCGGAGGCGGCATGTGGACTCCGCCGCCAAGGGCTGGCGACCTCATCGACGTGGTGTGCTCCGACGGGAAGCCTGGGCTCGGCGTTGCCACTGGGATGCGGGTGCGGCTCGACGAGGACGACGCGCGGAAGCTGCCGGCAGCCGTGCTCGCAGAGCCCGATGCCGTACACCTGATCGGTGTATCGGAGCGCGTGATCATGTCGAGCGACAAGAGCATCGCGGCGAAGGCGCCGCTGGTAGAGCTCGGGGACGAGAGCCTTGCCGTGACCGCGGGCGTGGTCCAGGGCGAGTGCATCGACACGTTCACCGGCGCGACGTTTGCCACACTCGGGCAGACGAGCGCAGTGGTGCGAGCGAAGAAGTAGGGGGCGGACATGGCAATGGTAGGCAACGACCTCGGGGACGCCATTCGGGCGGCAATCGATGGCGTGGCTGACAAGAGCGACCGAACGGCGGTCTTCCGCGCGATGGGCGGGGCCATCGTGACCTACGTCGCCACCAACGCCGACGTGGAGACGGAGATCGCGGTATCCGCGTGCGCAGCGGGCGGTGTGGTCGCTGGCGTGAACGGGA
>CAYOCZ010000488.1:0-417 GCA_964402475.1 uncultured bacterium
GCGACGCCGAGTTGGACTCCTGTCTCGGCGGAGGGCCGCACCCCCCGTGCTCGCCGACTCGGCCGAAGAGAATCCTCACGCAGAAACCTGGCAGAGCAGGCTGACGCATTTCGTTGCAGCATGGCGGTGGGCACAGGCCAAGAGTTGGTTGGCCAGGTTCAGTGACCCGACCGAGTACCAACATCTCCTTGCGCGTCTCGACAGTTGCCGCCAGGGCATTCTCGACATCAAGAAGAAGCTTGCGGTCAACAAGGCATGGCGCGCCTGCCTAGGGCCGACTAGGCTCACGGAACAGGCCCGACGAGAGCTGATGCTCTGGGCGGAAGAGACCCGCAAGATTGGAAAGGGCACCGGTAGGCACGCTGAGGCGCACCGCAGAAACGCCCAAGCTCACCTGAACGAATGCCGACCTGCCAT
>CAYOCZ010000488.1:427-2645 GCA_964402475.1 uncultured bacterium
GTGCACCGCGTCGCCGAAACGGTGACGCCGATGCCAGAGGCCTTCGACGTGGCAATAATAGACGAGGCAAGTCAATCTGGGCCGGAATGCCTGTTCTTGCAGTACATCGCGAAGCAGGTAGTGGTAGTCGGGGACCCCGAGCAAATCAGCCCGGACGAAGTCGGGGTGGCACGGAACGTAGTGGCACAACTCCGCCAACGCCACATTGCTGACGTTGGGGTGCGAGACGCGATTGAACCTGATACAAGCTACTTCGGGCTGGCGAAGGTGCTCTATGGGAGTGTCATACGATTGTGCGAGCACTTCCGCTGTATGCCTGAGATCATCCGCTTCTCCAACGACCTTTGCTACGCCACAAAGCCGTTGATACCGCTCAAGCAGCACGGTGCCGGGAGACTTGAACCACCGGTCGTCGCCCGTCACGTACCAGACGGCTACCAGGACGGGGACAGAAATGCCGTCACGAATCCGCCGGAAGCGAGGGCAATCGTGGACCAGATCGTTCAATGCTTGGACGACGATCGGTACGATGGTAAGACCATGGGTGTCGTATGCCTGCTCGGACACCGTCAGGCGAGGTTGATTGAGAGACTGCTCACGGAGCGTGTCGACGCGGACGAAATCGAGGAGCGGCAGCTTATCTGCGGCGAACCCTATGCCTTTCAGGGTGACGAGAGGGACGTGATTTTCCTCAGCATGGTCTCAGCGGTCACGGAGGGACGGAGAATAGGACCCCTTGCCCACGATAGGTACAAGAGGGCATTCAACGTCGCTGCCAGTCGCGCCAAAGAGCAGATGTGGCTCTTCCATTCCGTGACGCTGAATGACCTGAGCCAGACCTGCTACCGGCATAGACTACTGCGGTTCTTCCGTGGTGACACGACGGCACAACCTGCTCCCGGTCCGATGCTTCCTGATGCGCTACGAGATCTCGAGTCCCTGGCAAAGTCGGTACGCCGCGATAGAGAGGAACCACCGAAGCCCTTCGACAGCTGGTTCGAGGTAGATGTCTTTTTGGAGCTCACGCAACGAGGGTACCGTGTCTGGCCACAATATGAAGTCGCGAACTACCACATCGACCTTGTCATCGAGGGATTGGACAGACAGCTGTCTGTCGAGTGTGACGGCGACCTATCGCATGGCCCCGAGAGATTCGAATCCGACCTCACGCGACAACGGATGCTGGAGCGATGCGGTCGGGAGTTCTGGCGCGTCAGAGGCAGTGACTTCTACCGCGACCGCGGTGGCTGCCTAGGGGAGCTGTGCGACAGACTTGAGAGGATGGGCATAGTCCCGGTTCAGCGGGAGGCCGAGTTGCGTACGGAGGCGTCGGAGCCTCAACGCGGAGAGGCCGGGGCAGCACCTATTTCACGAGCCCCTTCCGAAACGGCCGAGGTACCCACAAAGCAAGAGAGGACTGAACGAATCGCGAGCGACAAGTCAGACACGCATGCCGCGTACACGAACCGCAAGTCACAGGCTGGCATTGTGCAGCACTCAAGTTGGCGAGTCAGCGACCTGCCTGACCCGCGCGGTGCTCAAGCGAACGAAGTGACTGACTGGTTGTACAGGATCGTCGAAACAGAAGGGCCGGTGCTGGCTTCGCGGCTGCACAGTCTGTACGCGAAGGGAGCAAGGCTTGGCCGGGCTGGTCGACTCGTGCGTCGCGCCCTGGATACCGCGCTTGGACGCCTGTACCGCAAAGGTAAGGTGGAGCTTTTCACCGAGGAGCTGTCGCCGCGGCAGAAGGAACGCTTGGTGGTGCTGAAAGGGACCGATCGCGTGGTCGTGCGGACGCTGGGAGAACGCGCATTGGACGAGGTCCCACTTTCTGAACTGGCCGCGGTCATGCGAGACATCGAAGCGAAAGGCTACCGCGAGGAGGAGCCCCTCTTCAGACGAGTGCTCGAGCACTATGGACGCGCTGTGCTTACCCACGCGGCAACTGCACGCCTCCGAGCAGCCCACAGAATGACAGTGGACGGCCACTTCGCCGCCGACCATCAGCCGGATGGGCCTGGACAGAACATGCTGGAGTTGTAGAAACATGGGAATTCCGGTGACACAGAGCGTGTCCAGAAACTCGGGTTCGGCCTTCCTGAGCCACAACTGGCTGGGCGTCGCTCGTTCACTGGACACAACACACGGTAGCGCGCAAGTGCTGCGAGCTAGTTTTTGGACAAGCTCCACAATAAGCGATTCATGCCGCGCGGCCGCC
>CAYOCZ010000489.1:0-2617 GCA_964402475.1 uncultured bacterium
CAGTAGGCCCAGACCCATGTGCCGGTCCCGCTCAGTTCCGCCAAACTGACCCACACCACCGACTCGCCCGCCGGATCCCAGTTCTCGATCTCGTGGAACAGCACGTTCGTGCCGGTGTGATCGGCAAAACGCAGGTCAGCCCCGCCGGGCGAGCCCACCTGGCTGTAGCTGAACCCCGGCAACGCTTCGCTGAAGCGCACCGGTACCGGGAACTCCCGCAGCGTGCTGTCCCCGTCGTAGCCGGGAAAGCGAATCTTCATCCGATGCGTCCGGTTGCTCCACACCGAATCGTAGATGTAAACGTTGACGGTCTGGGAGGTCGTCGTCGCGAAATCGTCCGTCAACACCGCCTGCAATGCGTGCCACCGCGTCGGCGGCAGGTGCGTCATGTCGGCGAGGAACTCGTAGGGCGCCGTCGTGTCGGTGTAAATCACGTTGGCGCCAAAGAGGAACGTGACCTCGTGCACCGCGCCCACAACATGATCCAGGTCGACCGTGGCGCGGACAAGCTGCGTGAAGGGTGCAATGCGTGAGCTGCCCTCGGCCGGGTCGACGAGCTGCACCCGCTCGGCCATCCGCGCCTGGAAGTAGATCTCGACCGAACTGTTGGTGCCGCCGTCGTCGATCAGCTCCGCACGCACGCGGTAGAGGCCGACCGTGGCCACGCGGGTATAGTCCAACGCAACGGCGTAGGGCGCGGTCGTGGCCGTGCCCAGCAGGCTGTCGTTAAGATAGAAGTCGACGCGCTGCACCGAGCCCGACACCTGGTTGGGGTCCACGACCGCGCTGGCGCTCGTACTGAAGGGCACGTAGAGCGTGCCGCCGGACTTGGGGTTGGTGACAAAGACTTTGGCCGGACGCAGACCGGCGGTCAGCCCGATCCAGTTGTCCGGATCGTTGCCCGACTCGCGCAGCGATACCCGCTGCAAGGCATTGCCCGTGGCGTGCGTGTTCGTCGGCCACGGTTCGTAGCCGGAGTATATCACCTCGTCCACGATGACCCACGAAACCGTATCGCCCTCAGCGTCCGGCGCCTGCGGACGTTCCAGCGCCGCGCGTTCGCCCGCGTTGTCGAGCCGTCCATCCCAAGGACCCAGCAGGTAGACTTCGCCCGTGACGCCGTAGGCGGCCATGAAAGCCGCCCGGGCGCCCTCGTTGGTAGGACTGAAGGGCACCAGCACCAGGTAGTCTTCCGCTCCGATCGACGTGTTCGATGGAAAGGTGTAGGCCACCCCGCCGTCCAGCCGCCACGGTCCCGTCTCGTTCCATAGTTCCGCCGGGCTGTCGTTCTGGTTGTACAGCACGATATACTCGTTTGTACCGTCCGGCGGATCGAGCATGAACTGGCTGATGACCACGTGCTCGGGCCCGAGCGCGTTGGTCGTGCCGGGGGTCGCCACGGTCGTGTGCCACCAGTCCCCGCCATCGGGATAACGCCCCAGGGTCGGTCCGTTTTCCTGGCCCTTGAAGCGCACCGCGTCCACCACCCGGTCCGCCGCCGTCCCCGGCAGGTAGGACAGGAACAGTTGCTCCCCCGCCTTGTCCAGGCCGAAGCCTTCAGTGATCGGACTGTGGAAACCGCTGACCTCGTCGAACACGATCCACGCCCCCGCCGCCAGGTTGACGGCGGGCAGCGCGAACTTGCGTAGCGCATCCGCGCGGTCGCTGAGGTAGTGACCATCCAGGTTGACGGTGGTGGCGCCGGCATTAAAGAG
This sequence comes from uncultured bacterium, assembly GCA_964402475.1. Taxonomy (GTDB): domain Bacteria; phylum Hydrothermota; class Tepidihabitantia; order Tepidihabitantales; family Tepidihabitantaceae; genus UBA2258. The sequence goes on from CAYOCZ010000489.1 coordinate 1,716, forward strand.
CTCAATCCAGTCATTGGAGTCGTAATCCGGATGCCCCTGATCGCTGTAGTCGGTGTGGGCAGCCACCTCGTTGAGGCGCAGGCCGACGGCGGGTTCGGGATCGGCCGCCCCGGGCGACCCGTCGATCACGGCGCTGGCCCGCCAGTTGCCGCCGTAGCCGAGCCGCCGGCCGGTGGTATCCTCCACCAGGGGAATGAGCGAGTGTCCGGCCCCGTCGCACTCCGGCGGCCAGGCGCGGCTGTCGTCGTAGCTGAAGGACAGCACGTTGGCGCCGCGAGCGTCGGTGAGCGTCAGGCGTTCGCCGCCGTTGTCGAGATTGCCTTCGTATTCGCCGGCGAGCAGCATCGAGGCGGTGCTGTAGCGGCTGGTGAAGGCGGCCAGGTCGCTGACCAGCAGTACCCTCGCTCCCGGGTCGAGGAACAGCACGGCCCCGGTGGTGAAGTCGAAGTCGATCCCCTCAGTGAAGCGCAGCCCGGCGAGCCCGAGGGTGATCGCGCCGGTGTTGCGCAGCTCAAGGAACTCGAAGTCGTCGGCGTTCTGCGTGACATTGGTTTCCGCGTCGGCCGCATCGCGCGGGTTATACATGACCTCGGTGACCGCCAGAGTCGACGGCGCGGCCAGGGCGAAGATCACCTCGTTGAGCGCGCTCCACGCCGCACCGTCGTAGGCCCGCGACTTGACCAGCGTCGAGCGGGTCAGCGGCACCTGTACGGTGTAGAGCGTCCCGGTCGGCGCGCCCGTGCCGTAGGTGCGCGGGTCGCTGCCGTCGGTCGTGTAGTAGATCGCCGCCGTGGCCGTCATGCCGACATCGATGCTGTTGGTGAAGAGCCCGCCCCACCGGCTGAACAACGGCGCGTCCACGTTCGGATAGAGGCCCCGGTTCTTGAATTGCTGCAGGACGA
>CAYOCZ010000490.1:0-2609 GCA_964402475.1 uncultured bacterium
CCCCAGCGACTTGCCAATCAACTGGATAGGCGTGAAGTACCCTATCGTGCTCCCCCCGCCGCTGGTCAGTTTGATTCTTCCGTCCGGGGTTGGATTGTCCCAGTCCGCGTACTCCGAACTTAGGAACCGCCACGCCCTACTGCCCGCCACGCCGCCCGGCAACAGCAGCGGCAGCGTCCGCTTCAGCGGCTGTGTGCTGCCCTGCATCCCTGCCATTGCTACGTTGCCAACTATGCTGGCAATCGGCGGCACCAGGGGCATCGGATAGAACGGCCCGCCCTCAATCTGGGGCAGCGGCAGCGCGCCGGTCAAGAGGCCACCGGACAGGTCGGTGTCCGCCAAGTTCTTTGCGGCTTCGTATACGCCGGTCGAGTACGCCATGCCTCGTCCTATCGTGCCCCAGTTCCTGCCTTGCGGGTATATGCCCTTCCCCATAGGCATCGCGGTGGATGCCCCTAGGAACTCCATGTACCGCAGAGGAAAGTGCATGAACTGCCGAAGGATGCTGGGCCACTCCTGAATCATACGGGGCGACTGGCCTGGCCCGGCGGGGAACTGGGTCGCTTCCGTCACCCGCCTGCCGAACCCTGTCGCCGCAGCTTCCTGCATCCCCTCGACCAACGCCTTGCTCCTGCCGCCGTAGAACGACACGAGGCGGTTCCACCGCTCGGTGGTCTGGAACATGAACATCATCTTGTCGAACACCTTCTCGCGCACGTTCTGGACCGTCCGGCCAGCCGCCAGCATCGCTCGCTTCGTGCCCTCGTAGGTGTCCTCCGAGAAGCTCTTGAACAGGTTATCTGTGATAGGGTTGGGGTCCATGCCCGCCCGCACGAACTCCGGGAACGCCTTCTCGAACGCCGTCTCGTGGTTCATTTTCCCCGGACCAAATCTGAACCCTAGGTACTTCTTCACGCCCGCACTCGACGTTTTCATGCCCGCCAGCGTGTGCCTTGCCCCGATCAGGGGGGCGGTGGTCAGGAAGGTCTGAAGGGTGTTCTTGATCGCCGACACGAAGTTGCCGCCCAGCGCGGCTCCGTAGAAGTAGATCGCCAAGCCCCCGGACGCCCGCGAGAAACTCAGCGGCCCGGTCGCGCTCAGCATCTTGTCCGTCATCCATTTCTTCATCCCGCCCGGCAGCACCTTGCTCAGCGCACCCTTGTTGATCGACTCAATCCATCGCTCCCGCGTGTCCGCCCACTCAATCGACTGCATCGTCTGCCCGAACGAGGGCTTGCCGAGCATCATTGGAATGTACTCGTTCTGCATCATGGCCGGACCTAGGTTGTCGCCCAGCTTCTCCATTCGCTGCGTCAGTCGGAGGATTTCCGGGCCATGTCCCTTCACAGTCCACCCGTACTGTATCGACACGCGGTGTAGGTAGTTTCCCAACACCGGCATCAGCCGCAGGCTGTACTTGTTGGTCTTTGCCGCCTTGATTGCACCTATCGCCCCCTCAACAGCCTCTTGGTTCTTGCCTTCCTCCAACAGCATCCTCGACATCTCGACCTGCTTTTCCAACTCCTCGCCTCTCACTCCGTGATGCACCAGCCGGTCCCGAATTGCCCTGGATACTTTACCAGGGTCTCCGCCTGCCAGTCCTCTCAACTTCGAGATGTCTACTCCTTGGTCCTTCAGCAGTCTCTTGGTCAGCCTGTCCCGCTCGGTTCCGTTCACCAGCCCCATCCGTTCCAGGGCTGCGAAGTCCTCCTCGTCCGGCAGCATCCGATTCATTCGCGTCCGTGCGGATTTGTCAACCCTAAGCGGCAACCCTGCTTGGGCCTGCCTGCCCATCCCCTGTGCGCTGTGGCCCGCGCCCGCCAACACACTCTCCACATACTTCTCATAGTCTCCCTTGGTCATCTTGACTTGGTGCGGGAAGTAATCGACGATCTGCTTGATTTCCGGGTGGATGTAGCCCGCCTTCTCCAAGCTGGCCAGCACCGCATTCTTCTGTGCTTCTGTCTGCGGCACAGTGTCGGTCAGCTTCAACCCGCGAGGCCCGATCTCCTCCCACAGTTGTTCCCACGTTCCGGCTTCCTTCACTCCCGACTTTGCTGGCCCCCTCCGCAGTAGTTCTCGCACCTTGGACGGCGTGGCGGCGTTGGCTCCTGTGCCCATCACAAATTGTTTCCCTGTCCGGGGGTCTTTATAGCCCTTCTTGTACAAGGCTTCCATCACCGCCGTCTGTGCGTCGCCCTCGAACGCATCCTGCCACACGCCTTTCATGGTGCCCCGGACTTCTTCGTACAACCGCTGCTCCGGCGCAGTCAGGGTAATCTTCCTCAACAGCGGTCTCTCCAACTCCCACGCCTTCTGGAATTCTCCCCCCGGACGGTCCATGCCGTCCAGCTTGGCCGCAATCTTCCTCTGCACGTCCGCACTCATCTCCTTCTGGCCTGTCTCCTTCAGGTATTGGTTCAGCGCGTAGTATACCTTGTTCCCGTGCTTCTCCTCGAACCCACGGGTCGCGAGCGTCGCCGCCTCCATCCGCTCCGGTATCCCCGTACCCGCCAGGATCGTCGGCATACTTCCCACCTGCCGCATGGCCGGACCCCAATGCTTCGCTGCGTTCGCCACCGACTCCTTGAACTTGAACATCGTGGCCG
>CAYOCZ010000491.1:0-2607 GCA_964402475.1 uncultured bacterium
CGTCCGGGCTCATCTCGTATGAACCCGCCCACTGCCGGAGCACTTTGACGCCGGCGAGCTTGGGGACCAGCCGCACCATCCGGCGCGGCATCTCGGTGATGAACTCGTCGGTGGTGTCGACGCCGTGCCCGGGCACAAGCGGCACCGGCGTGTAGCAGCCGATGAAGTGGCCGGTGCCGGAGTGCTGGACAAAGTAGCATCCGTCCGAACGGTAATCAACCAGCATCGGGTCGAACACTCGCTCGACCGCTTCGGTGACAAGCGACTCGTGCCGGTCAGCCGTGACCGGCACTTTGACCCCGGCCATGGCCCCGACCTCGTCCGCCCAGCATCCCGCGGCGTTCAGCACCATGTTGCAGGAGTACTCGTCACCCTTGGCGTCCGCGACCGACACGACCTTGTCGCCCTGCTTGTTGACCCTCTTGACCTCGCAGCCGACTACCAGCCCGCCGCCCAGCCGCTTGATGCCTTCAAGATACCCGTACGTAACCTTGAACGGATTGGCCTGCCCGTCGGTCGGGCAGTAAGCGCCGCCGAGGAGTCCGGTCGGGTCCAGTCCCGGCGCAATATTCTCGCACTCGTCCGGCGGGACAAAGCGCACATCGAGGCCATACCGTTTCTGGATGGCGATGGCGTCAAGGAACGCCTGTTTCCGTTTCTCGTCGAACGCAAGGAACAGGTACCCGCCCTGGTACCACTCGACGTCTTCCCCAAGCTCTTCGCCGAGGCCGCGGAACACTCGGACGCTCTCCATCATCACCTTGACTGTCAGGTCGTGGGTGAACTGGGCCCTGATTCCGCCGATGCACCGGCCGGTCGACCCGGCGCACGGGAAGTCGCGCTCGAGCACGAGCACCTTCAGGCCTTTTTTTGCGAGGTAGTACCCGGTCGCGGCGCCGATGACGCCTGCGCCGATGACGACGACGTCGGCGCTACGCTTCATGCCCATTCCGGGACAACCGGCCTTGGGGACAGTCCCCATCCGGGGACAGTCCCCCACTGCCGAGCAGGCTGAGCGGCAGTGGCTTCAGTGGCGGCCTTGGTCTCGGCATCTTCTGCTCTGATGCGGGGATCCCCGTCTCTTCCTGTATCAGCCGGGCGACCAGCTTCAGGCAGCCCCGGCCCTGGCAGTGGCCCATGCCGGTACGCAGGACCCGCTTCACCTCTTCGAGCGAATGATAGCCCATTCGGATTGCCCGCCGCACCTGGGCCTCGCTGACTTCCTCGCAGCGGCAGACGGCCACCGTCGAGGGACGAGGGACAAGGGACGAGGGACGAGCTCGCGCACGCTTCTGCACTCTGTCCTTCGTCCTTCGCACTTGGGACTTCCTCACTGGAGGACCTTCCTGACCTGTTCCGTGGCAAAGTCGCTGACCATGCTCCCGAACCCGGTCTTGGGCTTGGGCAGAACAACGTAGTCGCAGTCCGTCAGCTTCGCGACCTGCTTCGCATACCCGACCGCGTCGAGGAACCCGCCGAGCGTATCGACGATACCGACCCGCTTCGCGTCAAGCCCGGACCAGATCCGTCCCTGCCCGACCGAATCCACCTGCTCGAATGAAAGCTTCCGGCCGGTCGCGACCTTCTGCACGAACTGGCGGTACCAGTAGTCCACCTGCGCCTGCATCATGGAATCTTCTTCCGGTGTCATCGCGCGCATGTCCGACATGGCGTCCGCGTGCTCGCCCCGCTTCACCGCCTGACGCCGCGCCCCGAGCTTGTTGTACAACCCTTCGGTCACGAGCTTGAAGTTGTATACGCCTATTGAGCCGGTCAGAGTGGTCGGCAAGGCGAAGACGCGGGTCGCGTTGCAGGCGATGTAGTAGCCACCGGAACCCGCGACCCCGGCCATCGAGGCGATGACCGGCTTCTTCTGCTGGCACAGCTCCAGCTCGCGCCAGATCATGTCCGACGCGAACCCGTCTCCGCCCGGCGAGTCAATCCGCAGCACCACTGCTTTGACCCGCTTGTCTTTGCGCGCCTGCCGGATGGCGCGCACCATCGTCTGCGCGCCCATTGTCATCGAGCCGGTCAGGAAGTCGGTCCGCGACCCGCCTGCCGCGATGCTGCCGGTAGCGTAGACAATCGCGATTGCCGGCTTCGGTGCCCACTCCTCGCTTTGGACGACGTCTTCCCGATACTCCTTCTCACTCACTTTGCTCAAGCCCTTCAGTTCCTTCTTGAGCAGGCTATCAAGCTGGTCGTGGTAGCAGGCCGAATCCACGAGCCCGTTCTGCTTCGCCTCTTCGGCGTTGAAGAACCCAATGTTAACCAGCGCCTCCATGCTGTCGCGGCTGACGTGCCGGCCGGACGCGGTCGCATCCAGGAACTCGCCGTATGGGGCGTCAAGATATGCCTCGAACTGCTCCCGGTTCGGCGCAGTGAGTGAGTCCTCGGTGAACGTCTCGATTGCCGACTTGTACTTCCCGTGCCGGGTGCCGTCGAACTGTATGCCCAGCTTCTCCAGCGTCCCCTTGAGGAATATCGTGCCCATGCTCATACCCGGAATCGTGACGTCGCCGAGCGGATGGGTCCAAACCCGGTCTGCGACCGAGGCAACATAGAAGCTCCCCATGCCGAAGCCCGGCGCGTAGACGACGACCTTCT
>CAYOCZ010000492.1:0-2602 GCA_964402475.1 uncultured bacterium
TCTACCGCATCGCCCGAGACTTCTCGGCATTCTACGACAAGGCGCCGGTGCTCAAAGCCGAGACCCCCGGACTCCGCGACGCGCGGCTCTACCTGGTCGAGATGACCGGGAAGGTCCTCGCGACCGGCCTCGCCCTCCTCGGCATCGAGGTCACCGACCGAATGTAGTCGGCCCCACCCGGACGTTCGACCACCAAGTCACAAGAGAACGGACCCGGAACGCAGGTTAGCCACGGACCAACACAGACAAGCGATGCAGATTCTGTTCAGACATCTGCCATCTTTCATCTTCCATCTTACATCTTACATCTGACTTCCGCGTTCTGGTTTCTGCCTTCTGACTTCGGCTGGTGGGTTCGGCTGGCTGCAAGAAACGCAGGACTTGACTTCGAGACTGCATAATCCACAATGTCCGTGAGGTTGTAGGTGAGATTCTCCGCCGTTGTGGTCTCGGGCTTTGTGCTGGCAAGCCTGACGGTTGCCCGCGTGCCCGAGTTCAGGGAGTACGCTGCGGTGCAGGAGTCGTTGGGGCGGATGCCGGCGAAGTTCCATGCGGAGTGGCTGCAACGGCACGGGCTGGATGCGTCGCGGTACACCGAGTATCGCAGACCCGAGACCACGGGTTTGAGACTCGCGGGCAAGTGGGGCAGGGGTACGTCGAACGAAGTCACAGGACGTGGCAATCTGGTCGCACTGTCCTTGGGCAGTGAGGTCGCACTGCTCAACGTCGCCAATCCCGACAGCCCGGTCGTTCTTTCCGAGATACAACTCAGCTTCATTCCGGCGCAGTCTGCGCTGCACGATTCCTTCCTCCTGACCGGCGGGAACGGCATCGAGGTCTGGAACATCGCCGACTCGACGCAACCGGTGTTCCGCAACGTCATTCCCTACGCGGTCAACGACTTCGCCATATTCGACACGCTGCTCTACTTTGCCAGTCTGGGCGAATTCCATTCGTACAGCATCGCCAACGCCGCCAACCCCTACGAGCTGGGTACGTGCACAGACAGCGGTGATGTCATGACTGCGACCAGGAACGTAGCAGTAGCTGAGGATACCAGCGGCGTGTTGTGGTTCATGGATGTCTCTGACCCGGCAGCCCCCAAGCGTGTCGGATCGTATCCGACTCCCTACTGGGCGGACTGCGCTGCTGCACGGGGCAACATCTGCGTCGTCTCCATGTACTGGTTTGCGTCCGGCGACAACTTCAGGCTTGAGGTACTGGACATCTCGAACCCGGTCAATGTCGTGAGAATTGGTTCAATCGACAGTGTTGGCGGTTGGGACGTTCACCTCAGCGGGCCGATAGCATTCGTCTCGGGTGACCAGTGGCCGCAGCAGGAGTTTACCCTCGTGAGCATCCAGGACTCCACGCGCCCGCAAGTCATCTCGTCATGCTCGACACCCGGCGGCAACTTTGGAGTCTGGGCCGACTGGACCTCCAACCGGGCTTATGTGGCCGACGTGGTCGGGCTGGCAGTGATGGATATCTCCAACATCAACTCGCCGGTTTACGATACGACCGTGCTCACAGCGCACGAAGCCCATGATATCTGGTTGGACCAGGGACGCGCGTACGTTGCCGATGGTGAGGCCGGAATGAGGATACTGGACGTGACACACCCGGCCGCACCGGTGGAGCTCGGAGGCATCGACACGGCCAACTACCACTATTCCAGAACTTCGGCTGCCGTCGGGCGAGATAGCTTTGCGTTCGCCGGTTGGATGCAGTGGCCGCGCCTGCGCACGATAGACGTGGCCGACCCGACCAGGCCGACCATGGCCGGCGGCTGTGAGGCTTTCAACCCCATCGAGGACATGGTCCTCAGGGACTCGCTTCTCTACCTCGCCGAGGATGCACGTTTCCAGGTCGTCAACGTCGCCCGGCCACGAGAGCCGGTGCTGGTCGGGAGTTGCAGGCTGTCGGGGGACGTGGGCGACATGGCACTGGTGGGTGACATGGCGTACGTCACATCCCTCTATTTCACGACGATTGACGTGTCCCGCCCTGACAGCCCGGTGATAATCGATGAATGGAGCGGCATGGCCAATGGCATCGATGTTGCGGACACTATTCTCTACATGGCTTATCAGGGGCTGAAGACAGCCAGCATCGCCAATCCGACGATGCCCTACGTGCTGGACTCGGTGTACGTGGATGATTATACCAAGGACGTTGTCAGGGTGGATTCGTTGGCCGTCCTTGGCGGCAGCATTGTGCGGATCTACAACGTGGCTGACCCACGAGACATCCGGCTTGTCGGCACTTGGATTCCGCCTGGACTGGTTCAGAAGCTAATCTACCTGCCGCCCTACATCTACGCCGCCTGCTGGGCCGCAGGCGTCTGCGTCCTGGAGGTGGCCGAGCCCGGAATTCAGGAATCCGCGGAGCTTCACGTACGTCAGCCGCTGGCTGTCATTCCCAGTGTTACGGCTGGGCCGGTCTGCATTGTCGCGTCCAGCAGGCCCTCTGATCTGATGCTCTATGACGCACTCGGAAAGGAGGTGATGGGCATTGCACCTGGGCCTGATTGGTCCAGTGCCGGGTCGGTTCTATCTGTCAACCTGGCTGGCTTGCCAACCGGGGTGTATGTGCTAAGAGG
>CAYOCZ010000493.1:0-2595 GCA_964402475.1 uncultured bacterium
CGAGCAGGATGAGGTCGGGGTTGTGGAGAATCGCGCGGGCCAGGCTCACCTTCTGTTTCATGCCCGATGAGTAGCGCTCGAGCCGTTCGCGCTCGACTTCTTTGAGACCCAGTAGCTCGATCAGGTAGTCAATCCGCTTGTCCCGGGCCTTGCCGGTGAGCCCGTACAGCGCGGCGAAGAAGTTAAGGTTATCACGGGCCGAGAGTTTCCAGTAGAGCGTCCGCTCGCCCGACGTCAGGAGCCCGATGCGCTGGCGGCAGTAGAGCGAGTCCTTGAAGGCGTCGTGACCGAGCACCTTGATGGTCCCGGCGTCGGGAATCAGCAGGGTCGCGATGCAGCGCACGAGGGTGGTCTTGCCAGCGCCGTTGGGACCCAGGAGCCCGAAGAGATCCCCTCTGGGCAGCGTCAAGGTCGCGCCGTCCACCGCTCGCGTGACTTTCTTCTTCAGGCCGCGGCCGCGGCGGAAGTTCTTCACCACCGCCTGCACCTCAAGCGCGGGTGCCGGGACTTCACTCATTGGCTATCCCTGTCTTCGTTCATCGCTTCCTCGATTGCCCGCTCCATCGCCTCCGCCGCACCATCCCAAGTCCACTGCTTCGCCCACTCGATTGCCTGCTGCCCGAGCCTGGTACGTAGCGCCTCATCGGACAGCAGCCTCTCCAACTTTCCGGCCAGCGCCGGCACGTCGCCATAGTCGTACATCAAGCCGTTCACGCCGTCCTTTGAGGAGTCGCGCAGGCCGGGGGAATCCGCGACGACAGCCGGCGTCCCGCAGGCGTTCGCCTCCACTACAATCAGGCCCCAGCCTTCTTTCACCGAGTTCTCGACCAGTACCGCGGCCCGGCGATACCAGTTCACCTTCTCCGCTTCCGGGACGAATCCGGTGAATCGGACCGCTTCGCCCAGTCCGAGCTTGGCGGCCAGAGCTTCCAGCCTGGGCTTGTCGTCGCCGTCGCCGACGATCACGGTCGTGAACTTCACGCCCCGCTCTTTCAGCCGCCTCGCCGCCTGCAGCAGGTGGTCGGTCGCCTTGTACCGCTTGAGCCGGCCGACGTGCAGCACCATCGGCTCGCGCGGTACCGAGGCATCGGGGCTGAATCGGCCGAGGTCGGTCCCGGGCGGGATCACGGCTATCCGGTCCGGGTCGATGCCGACCTTCACCGTGTCCTGCTTGGAGCTCTCGGAGAGCACTGCGAACCGGCACCGCTTGTATGCGAGCGGAATCATCGTTTCGGCCATCCACACGTAGGCCGCCATCGGTGGAAGAGTCTCGCGGAAGATACTCCCCCGGAACAGGTGCATCAGGATGGCGAGAACCGGTCGTTTCGTGTGCCACGGCGAGTAGAATGGAATCTTGTTCAGGTCATCGATGACCACGTCCGCGTTCAGAACGTCGGCGAGGCGTCCGACCAGTCGCCCCGCCGTGAAGTTGAACGTGAACTTGCCGCCCGCGCGGATAATCCTGATTCCCTCAACCACGTCCTCCGGCTGCGACCCGGCGAAGCGTTCGCTGAGCAGGATAACATGGTGACCCCGATTGACCAGGCGCGCGAATATCTCCTGAAGGTAGACTTCGGCCCCGCCGGCCAACGGGTTCTTCGGGCAGCGCCAGTTCACAACCAGCAATCTCATGGACGCTCATATTATTCGCAGATGCGAGACGGGTCAAGGATTCGGGTTGCTGGCTGATTCGGGGAACGCCCAATCAGGGCTCACCGGAGAGTCTCTCGTGCGGCATCAAGGCTCCCCGACTACTCGAGTGGAGCCGGCTCGGGGGACACGGAGCGGGATGTTGCTTGTCGGGTCGTGCGTCAGGCAGCGGCGAAAGTCGGGGGACTACAGCCGTTGAGGAATAGCGCCGTGCTGACTCTAGCGAAAAGAGGCACGGCGCACCGTGGGCACTGGTGCGCCGTGTCCTTTATCTGTCCCCGTCGAGAGTGTTGACTGGTGAGGAGGGGACTCATGAACGCTTCCTTCCCCAGAGAGAACCTCAGCTTGGCTCGGTCTGACTGTCTGACTCTCCGGGCCCACCACTATCCCACCACGTAACCTGAGTAGTGCAAGCGTCATGCCAAATCGCTGGCAGCATGCACTCCTGCCCTAACGACCTGTTCTTCCAGGCCTTACGACGTCTCAACACCAACTCACCGGGATCATAGTTCCTGCGTGGAAGCGTCTTGCTGCGTGAATTTGCTGCAGCAACATGCGGCGGTAGTCGTGCTAGAACTTGTGCTCGGCCATCTTGCGGCGCAGTGTGTCGCGGTGAATGCCGAGCAGTTGGGCGGCGTGAGTCTGGTTGTTTCCCGTCTTTTGGAGTGCTTCTCTGATGGCCTGACGCTCGATATCCTGAAGGTTGAGGGTACCGACCAGAGCCTGGAGCGGCCTCACGCCCGATGTTGAGGGCAGGCCGGGCGTGGCGGTAGTTGCATCGTCTCGCGGGCTGGATGCGGGGGCGCTGGGTCGTGGGGTCTGGGTATTGAGAAGTCGGACCATTCCCAGCGCCGGCATCACGTGGCCCAGGCCGATTTCGGCGCTACCGTCGTACTGGGCGCGTTCGTACGCGCGCTCGATGATGTTCCGGAGCGTGCGGATGTT
>CAYOCZ010000494.1:0-2589 GCA_964402475.1 uncultured bacterium
TTCAAGGCCTACCGGCGCGAGACGCTCGCCGGCATCGACCTCGACAAGCTGAAGGAAGACGGGTACGGGTTCCAGATAGAGATTGACTTCCTGATATGGCGCAAGGGTTTCCGCATCAAGGAAACACCCATCGTATTCACCGAGCGGCGCGCGGGCACGTCGAAGATGAACAAGCGAATCGTCCGCCGCGCGTTCTTGCTCGTCCTGCGGCTCAGGCTGCAGCGGATTTTCGGCCGGGCCTAGCAGTCTAAGCGCAAGCTCAAGCCGGAAGACCAGCTCCGGTTCCTAACAGCCAACTCCTGGGCCTCTCACTCTGTCCGCTTCGCGGACAGCGCTTCGTAGCGCTCGTGGTGATCGACGAGGACGCCGTCCTTGAGCTCCAGGACACGGTCCGCCAACTTGGCGAGCAGTGCCCGGTCGTGCGACGCGAGGAGCATACCGCACGGCGCGCTCGAGAGCAGGCTTTCGAGGGCGAGCAGGGCATCAATGTCGAGATGGCTGGTCGGCTCGTCGAGCACGAGCAGGTTCGCCCCGCTGGCGAGAACCCGCGCCAGCAGCACCTTTGACCGCTCGCCGGCAGAGAGTTCGGAGAGCTTCTTCTCGGCGAATCGCTTGGGCAGCAGCAGAGTGCCGAGCACGGTCCGCGCAGTCTCTTGGCTGATTCCGGACTCCATTACCTCTTCCAGCGCGGTGCGCTTCAGGTCGAGGAACGCCACGTCCTGCGGGAAGTAGCCGATCTTGGTGCCGGCGCCGAACTGCGTCTCGCCCTTGTCAGGCTTCAATTCGTTCACGAGCATCCTGAGGAGCACGGTCTTTCCTGAACCATTCGCGCCGATGATCGCCACTCGCTCGCCCGTCCGCATCTCGAATGATGCACCGTCAATCACCGTCCGGCCGCTGAATGACTTGGTGAGGCCTTTGGCGAGCACCGCCCTCTTGTCCGGCAGCTTATCGGTTGCGAGCACGGGCTTCGGCCGTTTCTCGACAAACGGCCTCTTCGCCTCGTGGGCTTTGATCATCTGCTGTACACGCTTCTCGGCATGCTTGGCCCGCTTCGCCGTTTTTGCCGCGCGGTGACTCTCGAAGCCGCTGTCAGCGGCCGAGGTCTTGGTCTTCTCCCGGCGTGCGGACCAGACCTTGCGATCTCCGGCTACGCGCTCGAGCTTGCGTATCTCCCTTTGCTGGACGTCGTGTTCGTGTTCGAGCTTCGCCCTCTCCTGCTCACGTACGAGCTCATAGTCGTCGTAGTCGCCCTCGTAGACCGTCAGCCGCGCGCGACGCAACTCGAATATCCGGTTGACAACCCGGTTGAGAAGCACCCGGTCGTGCGAGACGACGAGCACGGTCCCGTTGAACTCCTCGAGGAAGCGCTCGAGCCATTTGCGCTGGCCGATGTCGAGGAAGTTGGTCGGCTCGTCGAGGATGAGGATGCCGGGTTCGCGTATCAGCACCCGGGCGAGCTCCAGACGCGCGCGCTCGCCGGGCGAAAGGACGTTTACCTTCGCCTTGTACCGGTCAGGGCCGAACCCGAATTGGCCCAGGGTCTTCTCGCAACGGCTGCGGTAGCCACTGCCGAATCTAGTCGCGATTTCCTCCTCGATTATCTCGTACTTGGCAAGCTCGCCCTCGTCATCCGGGCTGGCGGCGATTTCCTCCCTCAGCTTTTGCAGCCGCGCCTCGAGTTCCTCCATCTCTCCGAGCAGGGTCTTGCCCACGGTCAGGCTCTCGTCGTCGGTGACGTCCTGCCGCACGTATCCGATTTCCGGTTCGTCGGCGATCGCGATGTCGCCCCGGTCCGGCTCGATCTCGCGTAGGATTATCCTCAGCAGCGTCGTCTTGCCGCCGCCGTTCGGCCCGACTAGGCCGATCTTCTCACCCGGGCCAATGGTGAAGCTGACGTTCGCGAGAACCGTTTCAGCGCCGAACGACTTGCCGATGCCAGTTGTATTGATGAGCACCAACGCAGATTAGCGGACGCGTTCCGCTTGTCAACAATCGAGAACAGAGAACCGAGGACATCCGCAGATTACGCAGATGACGCAGATTGTCGAGGACAACCGAAGTCAGAAGGCAGGGGTCAGAATGGTGAGGTCAGAAGTGCGGAGGCGGAGGGGTCAACCACGGATTAGCACAGATGAACGCGGATGACACGAAGTGTCACCCTGAGCGAAGTCGAAGGGTCTCTCCGTCGGCCGAAGTCAGAAGGCAGAAGTCAGGATGGTGAAGTCAGAAGTGGGATTCCGAAAACTGCAAACTGGTCACTGGAAACTACCGCGCACCCCATGGGTGCGCGGGAAATGCCGAGGAGGGGAGTTGCACTGCAGGAGCAGCCAATCTCCCAACCTTGTGGTTATGCCGAGGAGGGGAGTTGAACCCCTATGGGTGTGAACCCACTAAGTCCTGAGCCTAGCGCGTCTGCCATTTCCGCCACCTCGGCAGGACTTTGGCGGCTTCAAGGATAGCCGGGATGGGCGGAGAGTCAAGGACTGTACGGCGCGTTCCTAACCGGCACGCGGGAATTCCCAACTCCCAAGTCCCGGGCACCGATTGACCCGACAAAGCGGGAAGCCGGACCGAAGTCCGGCTTCC
>CAYOCZ010000495.1:0-1097 GCA_964402475.1 uncultured bacterium
GAAAGGACAGAAGCATGAACGCCAGCATCCACGCAGCCCTGAACAAGGCCATCCTGGCCTCGGGCATGTCCCTGTCTGCCTTAGCTCGCCGGGCGGACCTGCCACTGACGACCGTCAACCGGCTGGCCCACGGCCACGGCACGCGCGTAGACACACTCGAGGCCGTGCTGCGCCCGTTGGGCCTGCGGCTGGAGGTTGTGCCCGACAAGACGCCGAGTGCGCAACATATGTAGTGACTGCGCAACATATTGGAGGATGAGAGCCCGCCGGACGGCTACCCGGTGGGCTTCTTTTGCGCGTTGCAGACCTTCCACGCCCACTTCATCCCCGCCGACGTGAGCGAGTATCGCCGCCGATGCCCGTTCCGAGCGGTGCTGAGCGTCGTACAGACCAGGACGTCGGCCCCGAGTTCGGACTTGCTCGCCGCGCGGATCTCCATCAGCGTCCGCGTGATGTTGGCCTTGCGGATCTCGTGAGGCGCGCAGGGCTGCGGGTCGCCGTACAACGGGTCGCCCAGCACGTCCTCGCCAATGGCCATGATGTCGGCGCCGCCCTCGCCGTCAGCCAAGGGCAGACAGGCCAGTATTTCAAGGGCTCTTGTGTTCAGTTTCACGATTCGGCTCCTTCGGTCTCGGTTTCGGTTGGTGTCACGCCACGGGCGATCAGTGCGTCCAGCAGGTCTTGTGCCTGCTCGGGTTCCAGCGAGATCATCAGGCGGCTCGGGTGGTGTAACCTGTTTGGTGTCCAATACTTGACATGCTCGCCGACCAGCAGCAGCAGCGTGTCGCCGACGGTGGGCTTGACGGCCTGGATGCGGTTGTCTCGGAAGTGGCCGTCGGCCGCCGTCGCCAGGGCCGGGTCGGGCACGAGGTCGCCGTTGTGGTAGTGGTCAGCCATTGGATTGATCTCCCCGACGTTTGATCCAAGGTGCTGTCGGCTCGGGTCCGTGGTAGGTCGGTCTCGCATACATCGCGTCGTACGCTTGCCGGCAGGCCGCTTGCTGCGCGATGGCCACGGCCAGCCGTTTCTCGTCGGCCGCGTCTCTGCTCTCGTTTTCCCGATCTTTCAGATTATTCCCGTTCTCATTCATCGTCAGA
>CAYOCZ010000495.1:1197-2588 GCA_964402475.1 uncultured bacterium
CGTGAGGGGCTCGAACGTCACAAGTCGAGGTATGAACCGGAGTTTGATTCCATTGTGGTTCTCAGAATGCCACGGCGTAGTCTGTCCGTCGCGTGCTTTGGTGATGCTGGCGAGGACCACAACCCCGCCTCCGAAGTCCGCTTCGGGTTGGTCCGGGCGGTGCAGCATGATCACCACGCTCGCATGGTTCTCGATGTCGCCAGACTCACGGAGGTCGTGCAGGGCCGGGGGGCGGCCGTCCTTGCGGGAATCACGGTTGATCTGACTGAGGGCCAGGACAGGAACGCCGAGGTCCGTCGCCAGGGTCTTGAGGCTCCAGGCGATCTTGCTGACCTGCTGGGCGCGGGATTCGCGGGGGTTGTCGGGCGGGAGAAGCTGGAGGTAGTCCACGACGATCAGGTCCAGCGGGGCCTTCCAGCGGGCGACGAGCTGGCGGGCGCGGACGGCGATCTCGCTGACGGGGGCCTGGCGGTCGAGTATCGCCGCCTTCCACTCATGGATCTGTCCGGCCGCCTGCTCGCGGGCCGGAAATTCCGGCGGGTCGAGGTTGCCGACTCGTAGCCGTGACGCTGGAATACCCGACCTGCCGGACAGCACGCGGGCCGCAAGCCGCGTTGCGGACATTTCGGCCGAGACGTACAGCACGCGCCCGCCGAACTTGGCGACGTTCGCGGCCATCGCCAAGGCGAGCGCCGTCTTGCCCGCCGACGTTGACCCGGCCAGAATGCCCAGGTCGCCGCGCTGGAGCCCGCCGCTCGTCTTGTCGAGAATCGTGAAGCCCGTGTCGAGCCCTTGAGTGACGGTTCCGGCCTTAACGGCGTCGGCATGGGTGATGGATTGCTCGATTGCATCGCCGATGTCCACGAGTCCGGTTTCTCGCCGCGTTCTGGCATCCAGGTCGAGGAGGGCCTGCTGATACTTCGCCAAGAGGGCGTCGGTTTCGTCGGGGTTGACGGTGAAGGCGTCTTCGGTAAGTTGCAGCGAGAGCGTGATGATCTGCCGGAGCGTCGCCCGATCGCGGACGGCCTTGGCGTAGTATTCGGCGTTTGCGGCGCTGGGAACGCCGTTGGCCAGGGCGACCAGGTAATCATCGCCACCGATCGCTGCGAGTTGCCTTGCCGCGAGCAGTTCATCCCGCAACAGCACCAGGTCTATCGGCTTGCCGGCCGCTCGCATCTTGACCAGGGCTTCAAAGATCGTCTGGTGGGCCGGGCGGTAGAAGTGCTCTGGCTTGCAGATCGGCGTCACGGCGTCAATCGCCGCGGCGTCGAGCATCATCGAGCCGAGAACGCAGGCTTCGTCGGCGATGGACTGCGGGGGGACGCGGTACTCGTTCATGGCGTGGGTTCCCAGAGCTTCGTGCTCGCCTCAAACAGCGGCCCCTTGCCGTC
>CAYOCZ010000496.1:0-2588 GCA_964402475.1 uncultured bacterium
AAATGTAAGGCTGGCGTCGTGGTCGCGGCGCAGGTGACGGCGGACACGTACGAGTTGCGGTACCTCGGTCCCGCGTGCGGCGACGGTTCTACCAAATCAATCTATAGCTACGTCGTTACCGACCTGCGCAACGACAGCGTGGTCATTGAAACGACGTCATTCAACTATACGGTCGGCAACACGCTGACTCGCGCGCTGCCGGTGGTTAACGGTCTGGCGCTGAGCTGCACGCTGAAACTGACCACCCCGAGCAGCGGGTTTGAATCCGCGCACGTGGCGAGCGGCAACTTCCCACCGGCCAAGCTGACCGGGGGCGGAACTGCCACGCAAGGTTTGTGGGCGTTCCGGGCCGCGGACTATGAGGTCGAGTTCGTAACGAGTCCGTATCTGACCGCCAAGGTGTACGACGTGACCCACGGGCGCACGGAAGTACCGTACGCGGCGTTCAATAACCGCCCCGCCACCCGGGCGCAGGCCAACGGCTGGTGCTTTGTCAAACGGGGTGGCGTGAACCCAAACGACACGCTCACGGGCGACATGGGCTGGATCTACGTCTGCGGCGCCTATGCCGGAGACTCAATCGGCACCTACGCGAACCTCATCCAGAACGGCGACAAGTGGATGCTCATCGGCAACAAGACCGGCGGCACGGCCCCGTTCCACAACGTGTACCACATGCTCTCAACGCCGGGCGTGGCACAGACCGACACGAACGTGAAGCTCAACGTCAAGGTCGTACCCAACCCCTACGTCGTCTTCAACGCCTGGGAGAAGTCCTCGGAACAGCGCTACGTCAGGTTCACCCACCTGCCCAACGAATGCACCATCCGTATCTACACCCTGGCCGGCGACCTGGTCAAGGTCATCAAACACAAAGACACGAAGACACTGCCGCTTGACGAAGGCGGCACCGAGACCTGGGACTTCACCAACGAATCCCCGGGCAGCGCCCGTACCGCGATCTCCGGTCAGCTCATAGCATCGGGCGTGTACATCTACCACGTCGAGTCGCCGGTGGGCGAGGCGGTCGGCAAACTGGTCTTCATTTACTAGGGGAGGCAGCCATGAAATACAGAATCACGTTCCTCCTGGCCCTGGCGCTCCTGGCGTCCGTGGCGTTCGTCTCTCCGGCCCAGGCCGCGTTTTCCAAGGTCGGCACCACCGGGGCAGCGTTCCTCAAGATCGGGGTCGGCCGGTCAACGGCAATGGGTGACGCCTTCGTCGCCATCGCCGACGACGCGTCGGCCAGCTACTTCAACCCGGCCGGACTGGCCCAGGTCGGCCGCCAGGTCGCGCTCAACCACGTTGACTGGATCGCCGATGTCAACCACGAGAACCTCGCCATCGTCCTGCCGATGACCAGCTTCGGCACAGTCGCATTCACCGTTACCGCCCTGACGATGGGCGACATCGAACAGACCACGATCGACAACCCCAACACGGTGACCCGCGAGGACGAAGGCACCGGCCTCTTCTTCGGCGCGTCGGACATGGCCATCGCGGCCAGCTACGCCCGGATTATCACCGACAAGCTCTCTTTCGGCTTCACGGCCAAGGTCGTCACTCAGACTGTCTGGGACATGTCCGCATCGGCGGTCGGGTTCGACCTCGGCCTCTTATACAACACCGGCTTCAAGTCCCTCCGCATCGGCGCCGCGGTCACCAACTACGGCACCCAACTCAGCTTCAGCGGTCGGGAGCTCGACTACAGCTTCTTCTGGCCGGACTCAGGCCCGAGCCAGATCCAGGGTTCCTACAGCACCACGCCGGTGGGGTTGCCCACATCCTTCCGCTTCGGCATCGCCTACGACATCATCGAGGCCCGGGACCTGGCCAAGGATTCCCGCTTCACCGCCGCACTCGATATCACCCATCCCTCGGATATCAACGAGACGGTGAACTTCGGGCTTGAGTACGGGCTCGCCAACGTCTTCTTCCTGCGTGGCGGCTACATCCTCAACGCCGACAACTCCTACCAGGAGGAAATCGGCTGGTTGACCGGGCTCTCGGCCGGTCTCGGCGCCCGCGCCAAGCCCGCTAGCGGGCTGAGCCTCGGCCTCGACTACACCTTCCGCTACCTCAAGTACCTGAGACCGACCCACCGGCTGCAGTTGACGGTTGGGTTCTAGGCTGACGACTACACGTAACGTTGCAGGGGCACGGAGGGCCGTGCCCCTGCCGGCTTTCGTCCTGGTTACCCTGGCTCTCCTGCTGCTGCCCGCATCCGCAGCCCAATGGACCGTGGGCGTGTACATGTGCGCGGACAATGGGATGAACGACGTCGCCGACGTCGACATCGCCGAAATGAAGCAGGTCGGGTCTACGGAGGAAGTCAACGTCGTGGTCCAGGTCGACCGCTCGGCCCGCGACCCGCGGCCCGACTGCTACCGCTACTTCATCAGGAAGGACGGCGCCGACACGCTCTCCGACCTCGGCGAGGTCGACATGGCCGACCCGGCAACCCTGGCCGGCTTTGCCGAATTCCTGCGCAGTCGCTACCCGGCGAAGAACTACGTGCTGGTTCTCTGGGACCACGGCAACGGCTGGTACCCGGGCTACGGGCCGAGCCGCGCCATCTTCATCGACGA
>CAYOCZ010000497.1:0-2587 GCA_964402475.1 uncultured bacterium
GGCAGATCGTGGTGCGTGGGGTAGCTTGCGGTTCCGCTCATCGTGTAGTACACGGTCAGCGCCTCGTTGGTGGCCGACGCCGGTCGGTAGATCGTGAACTCCCCGGGGTCGCTGGGGAAAGCCTGCGCGGCGGGATCCGTCGCCTGCACGGTCACCTCCCCGGTGATGAAGTACACCGGATCTAAAGCCACCCCGTCGGTCGTCGCGTTCGTGGCGCCGAAGGTGTAGTAGTACGTGCTGTCGCCGGAGATCCCGGTGATGTTCGTGCTGAACGGGGTGTTGTTGGCCGAGGCGCTCCCCGGGAACCAGTTCGTGTTGGCCCATGTCCCCCAGCTTTCCCCGCCGTTCTCCTGGCCCCACAGCACGCACACCGCCGTGGCCGAACTGCCGGTGGTGACCAACAGGCCGTTGAAAGTCGCCGAGGTCGTCGTCACGTCCGTCACGGCGCGATTTCGCACAACGTCGACATTTTCATACGCGCCCATATCCACGACTGCATTCCAGATGCGCGGATTGCCGGCCAGATCCAGCGCCCCCGACATCCAGCCGTCATTCGTGCCCGCATCCACCGCCGGGCAGAACCTCAGTCCGTAGTTGCCCGCGGCCGCATCGATGAACCGCGGCTCGTCGCCGATATTGCCGACGCCCGCCGGCAGCGGCGCGGCGCACGAGTAGGTGAAGAGGCCGCCGGAATAGTTGGCCAGAGTCGGGGCGGCAATGCCCGTCTGATTGTCGTACACGATAGAATTCAGGATAGAATTCGTCCCGCTGCTGTACGCGCCGCCGCCGGCGCCCGACGCGTAGTTGTCGACAACCGTACAACTCTCCACGTCCAGCCAACCCACGCCGTACACACCGCCGCCGGGGAGACCCGCGGAGTTGCCGGCGATCAGGCAGTTGCGCAGCGTGCCCAGTCCGCTGAAGCCGCCGCCGCCGGCGGGCCCGTAGGCTCCGCCAAGTACGTTGCTGGTAATGACGCAAAACTCGACCAGACTGTCGGCGCTGGTGCTGTAAATGCCGGCGCCGCCGCCGAAAGTGAAGGGACCAACACCATAGCCCTCGGCCAACGTGTTGCCTCTGATCGTGCTGTGCCGCACAACGCCACCGGCAAGGTAGATCCCGCCGCCATTGCGCCGATTCCGGCCGCTGTTGCCCGTGACGAGGCAGTTGGACACGACGCCGCCGGAGCCGACGTACATCCCCGCGCCGGCGTCATAGAGACCGCTTTCATGGCCGCCTTCTCTGTTTTCCGAAATCGTGCAGTTGACCACGGTTCCGGCGAGCAGGCTGATTCCGGCCCCGCGCACATCGTAACCGTTGCTCACCGTGAACCCGTCCAGGACCGCATCGGCATGGTCCATGCCCACGACGCGCCTTCTCACGGTGTTCAACTCCTCGCTGCGCCGAATCGTCGTGACATCCGCGCCGTTCACGCTGCGCACGGTGATGGGGACGGCGATCACGATCTCACTCGTGCTGCCGTACGTGCCGTTCGAGACGGTGACGGTGTTTACGATGCCCGGGTAGAAGGCGGCGGCGAAATCTACGGCGGTCTGGATGTTGGTGGCCGCCTTGGCCCACGTCTCGTACGGCGCGGTGTGAGTTCCGTTTGTCGCCACGAAGATTTCCGAGGGGAATGCCGACGCGGCAATTGTAACCGTCGCGCTGTTCATGGCGCCGAGCGGATAGTCGTGGCCGCCATCCAGCGTCATGATCGCATCCCCGCCGAGCTCGGAGATCGCGGTCAGGGTGAGGGCCACGCTCGCGGATCCCGCGCCGATCGTCGCGCTGCCGGAGGGCAGATCGTGGTGCGTGGGGTAGCTTGCGGTTCCGCTCATCGTGTAATACACGGTCAGCGCCTCGTTGGTGGTCGCCGCCGGACGGTAGATCGTGAACTCGCCGTTGTCAATCGGGAAGGCTTGCGCATTGGGATCCGTCGCCTGCACGGTCACCTCCCCAGTGATGAAGTACACCGGATCGGCGGCCACCGCGTCGGTCGTCGCGTTCGTGGCGCCGAAGGTGTAGTAGTAGGTTCCGTCTGCGCTAATCCCGGTGGTGATGTTCGTGCTGAGCGGGCTATTGTTGGTCCAGGCGGTACCGGGGAACCAGTTCGTGTTGGCCCACGTCCCCCAGGTGTCGCCGCCATTCGTCTCGCCCCACAGCACGCACACCGCCGTGGCCGAACTGCCGGTGGTGAGCAGCAGGCCGTTGAAAGTCGCCGAGGTCGTCGTCACGTCCGTGACGGGCTGATTTCGCACAACGTCGACATTCTCATACGCGCCCATATCCACGACTGCATGCCAGATGCGCGGGTTACCGGCCAGATCCAGCGCCCCCGACATCCAGCCGTCATTCATGCCCGCATCCACCGCCGGGCAGAACTTCAGCCGATAGTCGCCGCCAGCCGCATCGACGAACCGCGGCGCGCCGTCAGTATTGCCGACGCCCGCGGGCAGCGGCGTCGTGCACGAGTAGGCGTTCGTGCCGCCGGAGTAGTTGGCTACACTCGGATTGGCGATACCCGTCCGATTATCGTACACGATAGAATTCAGGATAGAATTCGTCCCGCTGCTGTACGCGCCGCCGC
>CAYOCZ010000498.1:0-2584 GCA_964402475.1 uncultured bacterium
GACGCCCGACCCCGGTATATTCGAGCGGAGGTACGCAATGAATCACCTGAAACTGTCCCTGTGTGCGCTGTGCCTGATTGTGCCGCTGCTGGCACTGGCCCAGCCGATGGAAATGCCCGACGAAGACAAGACGCTCTCGCCCTATTTCGTCATCAAGAGCGACGACCCCGGCGTTGACCGGCTGCCTTTGCTCTCGACCAAGGCGGACGTGAGCATTGCCGGCGTGATTGCCGACGTCCGGGTGACCCAGGTCTACAAGAACGACGGCAAGAAGCCGATTGAGGCAATCTACACGTTCCCGGCCTCGACCCGGGCCGCGGTCTACGCGATGAAGATGACGATCGGCGACCGGACGATTGTCGCCAAGATCCGCGAGCGCGAGCAGGCTCGCAAGGACTACGAAGTCGCGAAGCAGCAGGGTAAATCCGCCTCGCTGCTCGAGCAGCAGCGGCCCAACGTCTTCCAGATGAACGTCGCCAACATCATGCCCGGCGACTTCATTGCGGTCGAGATGTCCTACACCGAACTCCTGGTGCCGACCGACGGCGTCTACGAGTTCGCCTACCCGACCGTGGTCGGGCCGCGCTACTCGAACATCAGCGAGAAGGACGCGCCCGAATCCGAGCGCTGGGTCGCGAGCCCCTACCAGCATGAGGGCGAGCAGCCGTCCTACACCTTCGGCATGGCTGTCGACCTTTCCTGTGGGCTGCCGATACAGGAAATCACCTGCCCGTCGCACAAGACCACCGTGAAGTACACCGTTCTGAATTCGGCGGCGGTGCGGCTTGACGACTCCGAGAAGGCCGGCGGCAACCGGGACTTCATCCTGCGCTACCGCCTCGCCGGCGGCAAGATACAGTCCGGGCTGCTAGTGTACGAAGGCAAAGATGAGAACTTCTTCCTGCTGATGCTCCAGCCGCCCAAGCGAGTCGAGCAGTTCCAGATTCCGCCCCGCGAGTACATCTTCATCGTCGACGTGTCGGGCTCGATGCACGGCTTCCCGCTCGACATTTCGAAGACCCTGCTGCGCAACCTGTTCACGAACCTGCGGCCGAAGGACTACTTCAACGTCCTGCTCTTCTCCGGCGACAACGCCGTGCTCTCGAAGCATTCGCTGCCCGCGACCAAAAAGAACCTGGAGCGGGCAATCAAGGTGATTGACAACCAGCAGGGCGGGGGCGGGACCCAACTGCTGCCCGCGCTGCGGCGGTCGCTTGCGCTGCCGCGGGCCAAAGGGACTTCGCGCAACTTCGTAATCGTCACCGACGGCTACGTCAGGGTCGAGACCGAGGCGTTCGACCTGATTCGCAAGAGCCTCGGCCAGGCCAACTTCTTCGCGTTCGGCATCGGCTCCGGCGTCAACCGCTACATCATCGAAGGCATGGCGCGGGTGGGGATGGGCGAGCCGTTCGTGATTGAGAGGCAGGAAGCGGCCGCGGCCCAGGCCGAGAAGTTCCGCAAGTACATCCAGACCCCGGTGCTGACCGACATCAACGTCAGCTTCCACGGGTTCGACGCCTACGACGTCGAGCCGGAGCACGTGCCGGACGTGCTGGCCGAGCGGCCGATTATCATCGCTGGCAAATGGCGCGGGTCGGACAAGGGTTCAATCAAAGTCACCGGGATGAGCGCACAGGGCGAGTTCTCCCGGACCGTGAGCGTGGCCGAGTTCCCGCCGAGCGCGGCCAATTCGGCGCTCCGCTATCTCTGGGCCCGGCACCGCATCCAGATGCTGGCCGACTACAACAACCTGCGCGAGGACAGCGGCCGGGTGAAGGAAGTCACCCGGCTCGGCCTCAAGTACAATCTGCTCACCAACTACACATCGTTCGTGGCGATTGACAAGAAGGTCCGCAACGTGGGCGGCAAGCAGGAAGTGGTCGAACAGGTTCTGCCCCTGCCACAAGGCGTGTCCGACTACGCGGTCGGCGGCGGCGCGGCGATGGGATTCGCCGGGCGGGGCATGGCAAAGGGCATGATGCCGCGGTCAGCGGTCAGCCTTGAGGGGGCGGTTGAGGCCGACGAGCTCGAGGCCGCGCCGACGCCTCAACCTCAACCGACCGGGACCGTGAAGGTCGGCAAGATCGAGATCCAGGGCGGCGTGACCGAGCGCACGGTGAAGCAGGCTGTTGAGAAGCAGCTCGCCGAACTGGTAGGCGTGTATTCGTCGGAGCTCTCGTCCCAGCCCGGTCTGCGCGGCAAGATGGTCGTCGAGTTCAAAGTCGGGGCGAACACGCTCGTGCGCGACGTGAAGGTCGTGCTGAACGAGTTGACTCCGGACCTTGAGCAGGCGGTTATCCGGTTCCTGAAGAAACTCACGATTGCGAACTCTACCGGCGGCGACGTGACCGTCAAAGTGACCCTCAACTTCAAACCATAGCGCTGACACGACTCCTTCGGCCCAGTGCGGGGAAGCTCGTCTTCCTCGCACTGGCCGTTGTGGCGCTCGTGGCGGGATGGCGGATCTTGCCGGACGCACTGAAGGAGCGACGGTTCAGGACACATCAGCTCGACCGCCGCCTGCTCGCCGACCCGCGATACCGGGCAAGACTCGAGGCGATGCCGCCGGCGCAGGTCCAGCGCT
>CAYOCZ010000499.1:0-2583 GCA_964402475.1 uncultured bacterium
CAGGAAGGCTGCGTAAGTGAACGTGAGAAGTTACACAAAAGAATTGACACTACCGGCGGAATCTTCCAGGATGTCCCGAAGCTTCCCGTAATAGGTGCCTGTCCCTGTTCCTTCTGAACGCCCCTTGACTCGCTTCGGATTATAAATGGGGGAAGTGTCCCTCGTCGGGCCCGTGCCGAAGCGCCGTTGGACGGGCAGGTGAACCTAGTAGTGCTCTATGAGACGCAGATTGGGGATGAGCTGGAACCAGCTCTCGATTTCAGCCCGCCCGCTGACCGTGTCGACGTCGCTCACTCTCAAGAGGGCGTAGTGGAAATCGTCGTACGTATAGCACGCGACCAGCGAGTCTCTGTCCACAGGGCTGGCCTTGCGATAACGTGAGAACGAAAAACGTGGCAGAATGCTGTCTTCGCCGGCAAGACTGTCGAGGCGGCTGAACATTGTCGGGTGCCAGTACCCTGATGGAACGCCGCCGCCCGGGTCCAGCGGCGCCGTGTCCGGACTTGCGACCTGATAGATAGGCCCGGCAAAACCAGGGGCGAAGTCGGTGATGTAGAGGTCGACTTTGTCGGCGCTGTCGAGCACCGTCATGTCGTATAGGTACGCCTCGCCGGATGTGCGGTCCCAGCCGTAGCCGGCGTAGCCGGTGCCGTTCAACTCCGGGACCCACTGCGAACTGCTCGCTATCGGAGCGGTGGATGGCGCCTCAGACGACTGGATATGCGTGGTGTCGTATACGGCCGCAACCTTGTATTGGCCGGTCCTGTGCATCGGGTTGTGGATGTAACTAAGCGCATTGGTGTCGCCGATCGAGTCGTAGCCGCTCGTTCCGGTCCACCGGAAGAGAACCACGTATCGGTCCGGCGTCGAATCGAGCGGGGCAGACCAGGCAATACCGACGGTGGAATCATTGACGGCCCTAAGTACCAGGTTGCGCGGTGCGCCGTGAGGGGTTCCGTGCGCCGTGTCCACGGTCACGACCAGCGTTTCCGACCACGGTGATTCAAGACCGAAGGCATCCCTGGCTCTCGCAGCAATCTTGAACGTTCCGGGTACGCTATAGGTATGCGAGGTGTCGAAGAACTGGTTGCTGGCAACCATCGGCCCGAAGCTGTCGACTTCGCCATTGCCCCAGGAGAATTGGATGGACACGCTGTCGTGCAGCGGGTGCAACGCCCTTGTCCTGAAGGTGTATGCGATTCCAGTCGAGCACGCGGTCGGCCCGGTAGGACGGGAAGGCGCATTGGGCGGGAAGGACCCGACCAAAACCCGGGTGGATTCCGACCACGCGGACTCAACATCATTGCCGTCTTTCGCTTTGGCCTTGATGAAGTACGTGCCGGAGTCTGAGTAGGTGTGGGGCTGGGTGTATTGCTCGCCGCTCGGGCTGGCTGGCGACCACTCCGTCGGGGTTCCATCACCCCACGAAGTCATACACGACACGCTGTCACCGTCGGGGTCAACGCTGGTGAACCCATAGGTTAGTGCTACCCCCGGCCTGCCGACAGTTGGTCCCTGTATCTGTGGGGGCCCTGGTGCACGATTCCCCCCCGAGATGGTGACCAATAGCGAGTCGGACCACGCGGACGTGGCGCCTACCTTGTCTTTGGCCCGAGTTCTGACGGTATGGATGACGCCGGAGTCGAATGTGTGGGACCCGATGCAGTACGAATCGCTCGCCACCGGGCCGTTCCAGTACCCAAGATTCTCTCCCCAGTCGAACTGGATTAGCAGCGACTCTCCATATGGACTTGTCGCGGAGGTTGAACACGTGTAGGCCAAGCCCCATTCCCAGACGGCAGGACCCGCGGGGCGTGTAGGGACCCCCGGCGAGTAGACGCCGACTCGCAGTGTCTCCGTAGGGGACCACTCCGACTCTGCACCCTTGTCGTCTCGGGCCCTGGCCCTCACTGCGTACGATCCCGTGTCGGCGTACGCATGACCTCTGGTTACAGCCACGCCACTGGGATAGTCGGATGACCAGACCGCACTGCTCGTGTCTCCCCAAGCAAACAGGTAGGAAACCAAGTCATCGTCTTGGTCAGTTGATGTCGCCGACAGCATCGTAGTGTCACCCGGACGGGATGCATGCAATCCGGCTACGTCCGGCGTGGTTGGAGGGTGGTTGCGCTTACAGGCGACCAGTAGCGTCAAGGCAGCCATGGTGCCACAGACTAGGCCCGGGTAGCGTCTCAGCAAAGGTGACCTCACAAACAGCATCCCCATTTCGCCTCCCTCCAACACAAGGGTTCGGACTTCATCGCGGACATAGTAGTCCTGCGTGGTCGGGATGTCAAGGCGGCGGGTCGTCGTCGGGGGGCGGAGTATCGTCTAGTACGGGTTCGTAGCGGGTCTCAGCCTCGACCATGGCTTCGGCTTCGGCCAGGTCCTGCTTCAGCTTCCGCAGGTAGTCGTCAGGCAACATGACCGGATGCCAACGGATTCTCTGTGCCATCGCTAGCGGGCTTCCAGGAACTTCCGGATGGCGGAGGCGGGGATGATGCGGACGAGATGGAAGAGCGAGGATTGAGGAGCGAGGACAGGAGATAGGCGAAGATGGAGGACGGGCGTAGGAACGAGGAC
>CAYOCZ010000500.1:0-2583 GCA_964402475.1 uncultured bacterium
TTGATTGAGTAGAACTTGTAGTCGTCCCAGCAGTAGCTCATCACGACCTCATCCGCGCCGTCATTGGCCAC
The DNA here is from genome assembly GCA_964402475.1 of uncultured bacterium. Classification (GTDB taxonomy): domain Bacteria; phylum Hydrothermota; class Tepidihabitantia; order Tepidihabitantales; family Tepidihabitantaceae; genus UBA2258. Next base: position 72 of record CAYOCZ010000500.1, read on the forward strand.
GAGCGCTGAAGTGGACATCGCGCCCTCTTCGGCGCTCTGCCAGTACCACAATACTCTGCCGCAAGGCTCGACCGGCACGGTTGATATTACGGGTATGGAAACGTTGTTCATGTCGAAGGCACTGACAATCACCGCGGATAGACTGTCAACCGAGTACTGGTGGCTCAGTTCGACGCTGCACGGGGTTGCATAGAACTCTGTGACGGTATCGCTCTTGTCGCCCCACTCGACGCGCAGGCCGATGCTGTCTCCGTCCCGGTCGTGAGCGCGCACTACTAGCTTCACGCCGACAGGCGAAGAACCGTTCGGCACGACGACAACCGAGTCGACGACCGGCGGCTGCATCCGCCTGCCGCAGCCCGCTCCGAACGAAAGCAGCAGTGCCGCAACGACAGCAGCAAGAACTACGGAACGTGACTTCATGTTGACCTCGCCTCTGGCGGCCGCCCGATTATCCCGGCCGTCACAACATTGTGCGGCAGCTTGGGAGTCTTGTCAAGCCCACAACGAGCATGCTTGACTTTCCCAGAGGTTTGGCTAGAACCTTGCCATTATGGATGCTCGATCACCTAGGAGGTGGTGATGAAGTGTCTCATACCGGTCGTGCTCGCCATGGTCGGCGCATTGGCATTCGTCGGCTGCGCGAGGAAGCCGCTGACGCCGGCCGCTCCTTGGACGGATGTCGTGAACGACACGCTGTATTTCCTCACCACAACCACCGACCCTGGCGGCCTCCAGATCGAGTACATGTTCGACTGGGGTGACGGCCAGCTCGCACGTACGACCCGACGGTACGAGAGCGGCGAGACTGTCTACGTCAGACACTCCTTCGTAGACCCCGCATGGTGCGAGATACGAGTTCAAGCCCACAACGAGAAAGGAAGGTCATCCGCATGGTCGGCGCCGCTTCCCTTCCGGAAGTCGAACGCGCCGGTGATCAGTGACGACACCATTTCCGGCCTGGTGCGCTGGGCGGTCAACCGCTGGTACCGGGCTTCCGTCCAGGTAACGGACCCGGACGGCGACAGCATCAGCGTGAAGTTCGTATGGGATGGTGACGAAGGCGGGGTCTGGTCCGCGTTTACCCCGAGCGGAAGCGTCTTGACCGATTCCTGCCTCTGGAGCACGACGGGACCGCACGCAGTGAAAGTCGTTGTCAAAGACAAGGGTAGCATGGTAACGAGACCCAGCTTCATTAAGAGCGTAAACGTCAGCGGGATGGCGGTCGTCTGGGACACCTACGAAGAAGAGATCTACTGCGACGGCTCTCCCACTCTGGGTTCGATTGACGGCGAGCCGGTGCTCTACGGCACGGGCGCGTTCTGCTACACGCTGGACGGACGATTGCGCTGGAGCACGCCGATGGACGGCAGCGCGTACGGGGCGTCACTCAGCGCCGACGGCACTCGCCTCTATTTCAACGACTATAGCAGCGGGCTGGTCTGTCTTGATTCGCGCACCGGACAGCTCAAATGGTCTATTGACTCGTGTGGTGGCAATTGCACTCCCGTGCTCGGTCCGGACGGCGCGATCTATGTCATCAGCTCCCCCATGTTCATCTGCGAACTGCACCGCGTCAGGGACTTTGGCGATTCCGCAGCGGTAGAGTGGACGCTGCCGCTGGGTGATTGGAGTTACGTCGATAACGGTGTGGCAGTCGGACGTGATGGAACCGTGTATGCCGTCGGATACGACGCCCGTGCGGGCTGTTCCTTCCTGGTCGCAGTGGATCCGGACCGTAACATGTTGTGGAAAGACTCGGCGCGCATCAAGGTGGGCGGCACACCGGTGATTGACAGTCGCGACCGAGTCATTGTTGCCGACCGGGCAGGGGGCCTCTGTTGCCTCAACCCCGATGGCACTTTGGCCTGGAGCGCTTTAACGGACGAACTGTGGGCCAACTGCACTGCTGTCGGTTGGGACGACGAGGTCATCGTGATCGACTGCGATGACCGGGTCCGGTGCTTCGACTCCGAAGGCCACCAGCGGTGGATCTCGACGGTAAGGGTTGACGGCTATAGCAACACCCCCTGCGTCGTTCAGGACAGCTCCATCATAGTCGTAGACCCCGGCGGCTATGCATATTGCATCGGCCGCGACGGCCAGACCCTCTGGGAGTTCTCCGTCTGGGACTCGCTGGGGGATGACAAGCGCCGGCCGAAGCGCCTTGACGGCGAAGGCTATAACTCGCCCGTCATCGGCCCGGACGGCGACCTGTACGTGTCAACTGGAGATGCGCTGGTCTGCATCGCCCACGGCGGCCTGCGCATGGCCAACACCGCCTGGCCCACCTACAACCACGACAACGCCCGCTCCGGCTGGGCCGGAAGGCAGCAGCGCTAGAAACGCCCCGCTGTCAGCCGCAAACCCGGCTCGCATCTTGGTCCAGACGCCATTATCCGCATGAGACCAATAAGACTCACGCGGATCAATGGACAAGTGTGGAGGTAAGGAACTGAAACACAAGAGGTTGAGTTAGTTCCGCGGGTCGCCACGGGGGTCACCACGGGGG
>CAYOCZ010000501.1:0-2577 GCA_964402475.1 uncultured bacterium
CCTGGGGTATCTCCTTGGGTCTGCTGCCCCACGTCTTCAGGCGCCAACTCTGAATCACCCGAACGTACCGTGCGACGTCAGGGGCGGCAGGAGGTAATGAGCCTGCTCGACGAGTCCGAAATCGACACGGTCATGCATCGGCAGCGTGACGATTCTGTCGCAGACCCGCTCTGCCTCAGGACAGTCGCCGCCACGATAGCCAACTGCCTGCAACCCGCCTCCACCCAGCGGGTGCACCGGAGTGAGGAACCAGTCGCCGAGCTCTACGCGTCGCCGACGCGCCTCCTCCAGGAGGCGCGTCTTTGCACTCACCTGCACCGGGTAGCGAAGTAGCACCGCATCGGACCCTTCCGGCACCCTGACCGGAGGGACGCCAACGTCCCGGAGCATCTTCTCGTATGCAGCAGCGAGCATGCGGCGGTGACGAGTATTCGACTCCAACGACCGCAGCTTCGTCGAAAGGATTGACCGGTGCAGAACCGACATCGCCTTATGGGCATCCTCAGTCTTAACGCCCAGCGACTCACTCTTCCGGAACGTCCCGACCATCAGCCCCAGACGAGAAAGGGCGCGGAAGGCATCTCGCACCAGCCAAAAGGAAGACGGCGTCAGGACCGCGGAGTGCAACAGGTACTGAAGATGGATGAGCGCGACCTCCCTGGTTCGAGGTGGCTGGAACTCCGGATAGATGGACTCCAGGGACCGCTTGAGGGTGTCATTGTGCACGACGGCACATCCACCCATTCCAATCACGACCGGTTTTCCCCATTCAAAGGAGTAGAACGTGGCATCGCCTAATGACCCGACCGGACGACCGTGATAGCACGAAGCGAGCGTATGACATGAGTCCTCAATCACGTAGAGGCTATGACGCCGTGCGATCGCGGTGATTCGGTCCATCTCAGCCGGGATGCCGAAGGTGTGCTGGACAATGATCGCCCTGGTTCTCTCCGTAATCCGGTCCTCGATTTGACTGACATCCATGTTGTACGCTGCAGGGCTGATGTCGACATAAACCGGCGTCGCTCCCACCCAGAGAACAGGATTCGGCACGGCCAGGCACGTAAAGGCCTGAAGGATGACCTCGTCGCCCGGGCCAATGCCCATCGCCCGCAGGAGGGCGAAGAGGGCGATTCTGCCCCGGTAAAAGGCAAACGTGTTGGCCGCCTCTAGGTCTATCATGAGCGGGCTACCGAACTGCTATCGCCTCTCATGCGCCTGTCGAACCGCTCCTCGCATGCTTAGACATCGTGCCTATGCCCACAAGATAGGCCGCGAATTCGCCGTAGACCTTTTCCGCACTGAATCTGCTCTCATAGAGAGCGCGGGCATTCGCGGACATCTCCACCAGCTTGTCACGGTTGTCGCATAGATGCACGAGCAACGTAGCCAGTCCCTGCGCGTTGCCATTCTCGTAGGTGATGCCGCAACGATGCGCTGAGAGCAACTCCGCGAGCAAGCCCTTGAGGCTTGAGACTATTGGCAGCCCGCCGCACAGGTACTCAGCCACCTTGGTGGGAATGCTCACAATGAAGCTTGGGCTACTGTGGTAGGGCGCCAATCCGACGGATGCCAACCGCATCAAAGCCCAGATATCAGCGGCTCCGATCCAACCCGGGAACAGCACATTCGGACAGTCCGCAGCGAGATGCTTGTAGTAGTCGAGCCGGTCGCCGGTTCCGCAGAGAACGAAGAGGAAGTCGCGTTCTTGCCCCGATAGGGTCCGTGCTGCGCCGATCACGGTCTCCATCTCGAACTGCCTGCCAAACGTTCCGAGGAAACAAACTACAAACTTGTCCTTGGTCACACCCCTGGAGGCCCACCGACCGATTGCGTGCGACAGGTCGGCTTCGGGAAGCTTCGGTTCTGTATAGGCGAGAGGGAAGTCCCGGTCCAGTGCCGTCCGTTCGCGGTCCGCGTATCTCAGACCCCACTCCACGAAATGGGGAGTTATGCCGACAATCGCCGTGGCTCTTGAGCATGCACGGCGCGCCATCATTCTGAACGGCTGAATCGCAAGTTTGCCAAGCGGGCACATCAACTTGGGCACAGACTCCAGGAATATGTCCGGCCACATGTCGCAGGCGTCAAGAACGACCGGAACCCTGTTGGCATATCCATAGGTTGTCGCTACGTGGCTGAGTTCCAGAGTGGGAAGTGAGCAAAGGATGATGTCCGGTACGGGTTCTCTGTGAGCAAGGTGGTGGAATCTGCCTGCCACCAAGCAGTGGTTGATGATTCTCGCAAAGGAAACGTTTCTACCGTATTTGATGCGCGAGTGCAGCAGCCAAACGCGATAGCGGTTGGCAACATCCACGCACATGTCGGTCCGGAACCGGTATCTCTTCCTTGCGTGGTCGAATGTTGACGACCACCAGACCACCTCGTGTCCTTCGGAGACCAGCCGACTCGCGATCTGACCCGTGCGGAACGGACGGTCCCCGGTGCAGTCGGTCGGTGGCGGCTGGCCGATTTGGATCAACCAGACGCGCATCCGGGGCTGCCACGCGCCATGCGCCGGAGCGTCCGGCGTCCGGTCATTGGCCATTGGACCCCGGACCCAGCATCGCGCGATAC
>CAYOCZ010000502.1:0-2571 GCA_964402475.1 uncultured bacterium
CTGCGCACTTATCGTCTTCCGTCAATGCTTTGTTATTCACGGATAAGTTCTTAGTTACGGCACCGGCAGCAGTGACGATCTCGTCGTAATCAGCTTGCGTTCGGGGACGGGTGTCACGGAGGCGAATCCCTTGACCGGGATCGGTGGGTCAGAACTCGCTGCTGGCACGATCCAGAATCATGTCCTCTCTTACACTCTGAGGCTCTCAGAGCCAGCATCCGTCCTGCTATCGCTCTGCGACCTTCAAGGAAGGAAGCTTTCCTACTGGCAAGCTCCTGCGCCCAAAGGCTCCTCCCAGCACACGAGGAGTTTACCGGACCTGAGTTCCGGAGTCTATTTCCTGAACGCCGAGGTTCGAGGGAAGGAACTCAGAGAGAGCCGAAAACTCATCGCGGTAAGGTGAGACGACATCCGGGGAAGTGAGTACAACGAGCATTCAAGAGCTCCCTGCTAGATTTGGAACCACCCAAGAGAAAACCGTCCTTCGGCAGAGGGACGGCGCAGAATGGATGACGTTCTACTTTCCCAATTAACCCGCAGGGCAGGGTTCCACGGGCTTCGCCCGTGGGTGAATATTCCTCTCGCCCGAAGGGCGTCGAGCAAAGCTCGTACTTCGGGAGTGCCACGGGCACTGCCCGTGGGTATCTACAAGAAGTATCCAATAAAGAAAAGGGAACACTGGTGAAGAACGACAGGCTCGACCCAATGGAACGCATGAACGCCCTCGCCAAGGGATGGTACGAGGCTGACATCAAGAATCATGTGCTTCCGACAATAGTGACCCGTTACGAACAGTTGACGAAGTCGGCGGCGTCACTTGGCACCGCGCTACCCGCAGCGTTGAAAGAGAACCTGAAAGAACAGCGTGGCGTCCTTCGGAAGATGCTAGCAAATGCGGATGCCGGAGGATCATTGGAGAGATTCCAGAAACTCGCACAACAAATGCACGGACTACAGGCAGAAGCCGTCGAGGAAGTGGCAAACATCTCCCGTTCCAGACCGACCTCATAGGCCCGGGGAAAACCGGTTCGCTGCCATTGGAGGCTATCTGTGACGGCAACCGTCTTCGCCCAGACGAGAATCTCCCCCGCGCATTTAACTTCTCGGCCCACCCGCCTACACTGTCCACGATGGAATCCGAACCCTCGGCCTTGACGGAAATGAGATTAGAAGATGTCCCCGAAATACGAAGGGAGCTCTCGTGAAGGAACACACGAAGAGGGCCGTCGCCTACATTGCGTTCAGGCTCTCGACTGAACAGGAAGCGACGGGCGTCTATGACCAGTCCGCACAGAAGCACTTCTCCTTCTCTGGTGACGTCGGCCCAGAACACATCGCGGTGCATGACCAAACGCAGGGATGCTCTATCACCGGGTCGGGTTCCGCGAACGGAGCCGAAGTCTTCCATGCAGGAAACGGCGGGCAGATTCACTCGGACATTCGAGACGACGGGTTCGGCGGTTTCGACCAGGACTCACAGTCCAGTTTCACGGGCACTATCAGAGACCAAGTGGTCGTTTTGCACGACCTGGGGACCGCCAAGGTCAACCGCTACTCCGTATCGTGACCTGAAGGATGTTGGCGACGCACGCGAATCTCGTCAGCCTCCCGCCGATTAGACACACGCCTGCCGGTATCCTACAATCCCGCGATGGAATCCGAACCCTCGGCCTTGGCGGAGATGCGACAAGTCACGTGCCCTCGTTTCTCAGAGATGCCATTGACGGCATTAGGATAGCGGAAAATGGCAAGCGTCAACGATGACCCCGTGGGCGAGCCGCTTAGCCAAGCCCAGCTTTCGCACATCGAGCGCGTCCTGCGCAAGCTTTTCAGCCAGCGCTGGGAGCCAATCGTCGAAGACTGCGTGCGGCTAGGCCTTCCGCTGACAGGTGCTCTGTCACCGAAGAAGCTACCAGAGTTGTCGCAGGCAGAAATGGATTGGGTGCGTTTGTTCGTCAGTGCATCGATCCAGGACGTTGGTCAGGACGTGGCCTCAGGCGCAGCGCAGGACATCGTGACAGCGGTATTGCATCCGTTCCCACCTTTGCGCTTGGCGTCCAAGCTGCGGGAGCGCTTCTTGAGTACCGAGGGCTGTTCTCAGCTTGATTGGCGCGAGATCGCCTTGACCGGGATCCTCCGGCTCTCTGAGACAGGTCGGTTGTCGTTGGTGCCGGACAAGGAGTTAGTGCTGGGTCGGTCGTATCGAAACGCATGTGATGATTGCCGTCGCTTGGTGCATGGTCGTGTCTTCCGCAAGATCGCCCCGCCTGCGGAGACGACGCCGAAGCTGCGGCAGACAAGCATCTGGGTCGGTAAGTCGAACACCGGAGCGTCGCGTACAAACTGGGAAGCATGTGTCAGCATGCATCCGGAATGCCGCTGTTACTTTGCGCGGCTCAATCCCGAGCGCTGGTGGGTCAGCGATGACGGCAGGATGCAGCCGCGGGTAGGGCAGGAGGCAGCCTACAGGCGATGGCGCGAAAGTCAGTGGTTCGACAGGGAACAAGAGGACGACACCACAACTGTCCGGTTATAAGTCGAACAAGCTCAACTGGTTAGCGCAGACGCAGG
>CAYOCZ010000503.1:0-2564 GCA_964402475.1 uncultured bacterium
CATGATGGTCAGGTCCTTGGGCACCTGGTACGCGTCGCCCATCACGTAGATGGTAATCAGGTCCGCCGGGACGCTCTTCGCCTCGCGCTTTTCGCCTTTCGCCGCCGGCTTCGACAGTTCGTCGCTTGGCGCTGTGCCTTTTGGCTTTTGCCCTTTGACTTCACCCGCCATGGTTCATTCCTTCTTGTACTTCGCGACGCCCGTTTCGTAAAGGTCGCCGCCGTACGTGTCGTTGATGACGATGGCCGGGAAGTCCTCGACCTCGAGCTCTCGGACCGCCTCGGGGCCGAGGTCCTCATAGGCGATGACCTTGGCCTTCTTGATCGTCTTGGCGATGAGCGCGGCCGCGCCGCCGACCGCGGCGAAATAGACCGCGCCGTACTGCTTCATCGCGTCGAGCACCGGCTGGGTCCGGTTGCCCTTGCCGATCATGCCGCGCAGGCCCTTCTCCATCAGCAGCGACGAGTACGCGTCCATCCGGTAGCTGGTGGTCGGGCCGGCCGAGCCGATGACCTTGCCCGGTTTGGCCGGAGACGGGCCGACGTAGTAGATGACGGCGCCGTCAAGGTCGAACGGCAGCTTCTCCCCGGCCTTGAGGGAATCGGTCAACCGCTTGTGGGCGAGGTCCCGGCCGGTGTAAATGGTGCCGGAAATCAGGACCGAGTCCCCGGCGCGCAAGGCCTTAACGGTCTCGGCGGTCAATGGAGCGCTGATCTTCTTTGCCATGCTCGCCTCCTAAAGGGTAACCGACTGGTGCCGCGCTGCGTGGCAGTTGATGTTCACGGCGCAGGGCATTGTCGCGATGTGGCACGGGAACGCCTCGATGAAGACCGCGAGCGCGGTCACCCGGCCACCGAGCCCCTGCGGCCCGATGCCGAGTTTGTTGACGCGCTCGAGCAGCTCCTTCTCCATCTCGGTGTAGAAAGGGTCGAGGTGGATTGAACCGACCTCGCGCAGCAGGGAGTGCTTGGCCAGCATCGCGCACTTCTCGAATGTCCCGCCGATGCCGACGCCGACGATGACCGGCGGGCACGGGTTCGCCTTGGACCGCGCGACCCGGTCCACCACGAACTTCTTGATGCCCTCGGCGCCGTCCGCGGCCGAAAGCATCCTCACCTCGGACATGTTCTCCGAACCGCCGCCCTTGGGCTGGACGACTATCTTGAGCTTGTCGCCGGGCACGATGTCGGTGTAGATGATGGCCGGCTTGTTGGTGCCGGTGTTCTTCCGCCGCAGCGGGTCCTCGACGATGGACTTGCGCAGAAAGCCGTCCTTGTAGCCTTTGGCTACGCCCTGCTGGATCGCATCGTACAGCTCGCCGCCCTGGACCCTGACTCCTGAGCCCGTTTCCACCCAGACCACGGCCCAGCCGGTGTCCTGGCAGATGGGCATCATCTCCTTGCGCGCAATCTGCTCGTTGTCGAGTAACTGGTTCAGGATGTCCTTGCCTGCCGGCGACTCCTCGGTCGCGAGGCCATCCTTGAACGCCTTGACCACGTCGTCCCCAAGCAGGCAGTTCGCATCAATGCACAACTTCGCAACCGTATCCCTGATTGTGTCAAACTGAATTTCTTTCATCTGTTCGCCTCTGTTGGCCTTTCCGCCAACCGAAAACCGTCAGTCGTCAATCGCCAGTCCCTACAGCGCGTGCTCCAGCACCCAGATTTCGGACACCGGCGGCAGCTTGTCGGCACTCACCTCAACCTCAGGCGAGCCGACCCGCTTCACGTTCGCCTTGCCCTGGACGAAATCGTCAATCCCCGCGATGTCAAACCCGAGCTTGTCGGTCTTGTAGTGCATCGGGATGGTAACCTTGGCTGCGAGTTGCTCCGCGACCTTGTGCGCGGCGGCCGCATCCACGGTGAAGGTGCCGCCCACCGGTACCAGCAGGACGTCGACCTTGCCGATTGCCGCAGCCTGCTGTGCGGTCAGGACGTGTCCCAGGTCTCCGCAGTGGCAGACCCGCATTCCGTCGGCCTGGAATACGAACACGGTGTTCCGGCCGCGCTCGGCTCCTTCGTTCGCATCGTGGAACGTCTCGAAACCGCTGATACTGACTGAACCGGCCTTGAACGTGCCCTTGCCCTCGAGCGCTTTCGGCTTGCCGGGAAGATGGGAAACGCCGTCGTGGTCCTCGTGATGATGGCTGACCGTTACTGCGTCAGCGGTCTCGCGGATCGGACCGTACTTAATTGCGCCGCTGAAGCTCCCCGGGACGTAGGGATCGGTGACTATGGATGTGCCATCCGCTGCGGTCAGCAGAAACGCGGAATGGCCGAGCCACTTGACTTTCACGTCAGCCCTCCAAGTCAGGGTGTGCCCTTCTGAGGCGGAGCCGAAGAATCGTCGGTTCCGAAGACTCTTCGCTTCGCTCAGAGTGACAGTCGTCGGGCATCAGTTCTTGCTGGCCGGTACTACCGCGACTCGCTGCTTGTCCCGGCTGACACGCTCGAACTTCACGGTGCCGTCAGCCAGCGCAAACAAGGTGTCATCCTTGGCCCGGCCCACGTTCGCGCCGGGCAGGATGCGCGTGCCGCGCTGCCGGATGATGATGCAGCCGGTGG
>CAYOCZ010000504.1:0-2561 GCA_964402475.1 uncultured bacterium
AAGGCGCGCGAAATGGGAATCCTCAGCGGGAAGAAACGCCGCGAGAAACGAGAGAGGAACGAAAAGTGATGATGAACAAGGGGATGTACTCAAGCAATACGCCAGAGTGGACAACGCCGAATATCTTGTTTTCGGAACTGAATGACGAGTTCCACTTTACGCTCGACCCGTGCTGTACGCACGAAAACGCGAAGTGCGAAAAGCACTACACGATAGACGATGATGGGCTCTCGCAATCATGGTCGGGGGAAACGGTCTTTATGAATCCCCCCTATGGTCGCGCAATCCGACACTGGATGAAAAAGGCCCACGACGAAGCCTTTGACAATGGGGCAACCGTCGTTTGCCTTGTCCCGGCGCGGACTGATACGGTATGGTGGCATGAGTACGCACTCGGTGGAGAAGTCCGATTCATTCGTGGAAGGATCCGCTTTGGAGACGGAACAGGCCGGGCTCCATTCCCATCCGCCGTTGTCGTCTTTCGGAAACGAGCAAAGAAGAAGTGAACCATGACAAAGAAATAAAAAGCACCGCCCCGCACGTTGACTTTTGTCGAGTACCCGTGCGGGGCGGAAGGCCGGCAGTGGAAGGAGCCCCGTGGACCAGGTACTTACGCCTTCCGTACTTATTGTATTGTGCCGACCGCCGTTGTCAACGCTTTTCCTTATGCGCGAGAGCATATTGGGTAAGGCCGCCCTCCATGCGGGCGCACGCAATCGACGTTCCCGGCTCGTTCACACGCAGCCAGGCGCGGAGGTCGCTGATCCGGCTGGTGTACTTCAACGACACCCCGGCAAGGCGCACGTTCGTCTGGGGACCTTCACGAAGCAGGCGCAGGATCTCCGCGTTCTGCCCCGTCAGCATCTTGCGGTCGTCCTCCGGCGCGGCATACGGCGTGATGCTCTCGCCGCCGGGATGCTTCTTGAAATCAAAGAGGGGCATCATGGATTTGCTCCTTCGTGAAATTGCGTAATCCCGCCCTGAAGCGTCAGGCGAATTGCATCCGCCCCGGCCCAGGTGTTCGTCATGCCGTCCCGCGCCTTGGCGATGCGAATCCAGACTTCCCGATCTCCCACCTGGCCGTCCGGCGTGTGCATCAGGACGACGATGTTGCTGTGGTTCTCAATGTCCCCGGACTCCTTCAGGTGGAACATGCTCGGGGGGTTCTTCGTGCCCTTCACGGCGCTTCTATCGAATTGCGACAGCGCCATCACCGGGCAGGGCAGGTCCATTGCGATCTGCTTCAAGCCCCACGCCAGCGACCCCACCTGCTCGTGCCGCGACGCGCGCGGATTGTCCGTCCGCATGATCTGCAAGTAATCCACAACGAGCAGGTCCAGGCCACGCCACTTCCGGGCGTACTTCCGCGCCGTGTGCGCGATCTCCCCGCCCGTCATGGTCCGGCCCACAATCGCCAACTTCCACTTTTCCATGTTCCCCGCCGCCATCTGCATTTCCGTCCATTCGTGTTCGTGCAGATTGCCGTCGCGAATCCGCGAGCCCCACACCCCGCTCGACGATTGCAGGAACCGCTGACCCAACTCCGCCGGAAGCATCTCGCCGGATATGTAAAGCACCGCACCCCCGCTGCGGGCGATGTTCGCCGCCATGTTGCAGGCCAGCGAAGTTTTGCCCCCGCTCGTCGCCGCCGCCAGGACCACGAAATCGCCGGGCCGAAAGCCGCCGATGCAGCGATCAATCGCGTCGAAGCCGACCCGCGTATGAGGGGCATGTCCGTCCCGCGCGGCTTGCTCCGCCTTGGCGATTACCGCCTGCGCCGCCTCCGCCATGCCCATCTCCGTCCCCTCCCGATGCCGATGCTCCCCTAAACGGTGCAGCGTGGTAACGCATTCTTCGTAGAGAACGTCATACTCCAACTCCCCGACCTGCTGACGGATGTACTCGGCCAAGCCGAGCATCCCACGCTGGACCGCCTTCTCCTTCACAATGGCCGCGTAGTATTTCCAGTTCAGCCAGGTGGGAACCTCCGCAAGCTGCTCCAGATACGCCAAGCCGCCGATCTGCTCGTAGACTCCCGCAGACTCCAGCCGCGCCTTCACAATCACAAAGTCCAGGTCAGTCGTCGTCTCGTACAGCACCCGCGCGATCGTCTGATGCGCCGGGCGATAGAAGTCCTCGACCGACAGCATATCCCGCAACTCCGGGATGATCTCGCCGCCGGAGCCGATGATGCTGCCGAGGACGCATACCTCCGATACGATGTCGGATGGGACATTCATGCGTTTTTCCAATTGTAGGTGGGGTCGTAATGACCCTCCGGCGCGGCGGCGTCGCACTTGGCCGCCAGCGTGGACCACCCCGCGCAAAGCCCGCGAATCGTCAGCGACGCCTTCGGCGTGTACTGCCCCTTCGACCAGCATTCCCTCGCCACGGCCAGGAACCGCTCCACGGTCACGGCAGGGTACGCCTTCCGCCATTTGCCGAATTGAACAAAGTCCCCGGCAATCCAGGCGTAGGGTTCCGGGAACTGCTTATCGAACGCTTCCTTGAACGCTCTTGCGAATACGTCCTTCTCCGCAGTAGCGGAGGTTGTTGTTTTT
>CAYOCZ010000505.1:0-2559 GCA_964402475.1 uncultured bacterium
GCGATTGCGCACACCGACTTCGGTCGCCCGCTGGACAAGCTGGACCTGCCCGGGCCGGTGCGCCGGGCTCTGATTCTCCACCAGGGCAAACTGACTCCCGAATACCGCTACCTCGAGAAGTTCCTGAAGACCTAGGAGAGTGTTGTCATGAAGAAGATTCTTGTTCTGGGCGCGGGACTCGTGTCCCGGCCGCTGGTTCGCTACCTGCTCGACGTACCCGATTTCGAAGTGACTATCGCGACCCGGACCGTAAGCAAGGCGCAGGAACTCGTGGGCACGCACCCGCGCGGCAAGGCGATTGCGCTGCTCGCGGACGACGACGCGGCGCTCAGCCGGCTGGTGAGCGAAAGCGACCTGTCGGTCAGCCTGCTGCCATATACCTACCACGTGAAGGTAGCGAATCACTGCCTGAAATACCGCAAGCCGCTGGTCACGACTTCCTACGTGAGCGACGCGATGCGGGCGTTGGACGCGCAGGCCAAGGCCGCTGGCGTCATCTTTCTGAACGAAATCGGTTTGGACCCGGGCATCGATCACATGTCGGCGATGAAGATAATCCACGACGTCCAGAAGTCGGGCGGCAAGGTGGCGAGCTTCATGTCGTACTGCGGCGGGCTGCCCGCGCCTGAGGCGAACGACAACCCGCTCGGGTACAAGTTCTCGTGGAGCCCGAAGGGAGTAGTGATGGCAGGACGGAACGACGCGCGGTACATGAAGGATGGCAAGGAGGTGTTCGTGTCCGGCGCCGACCTGTTCGGCCATCGCTGGTCGCTCAAGGTCGCGGACGGTTTTGAGTTCGAGGCGTATCCGAACCGGAACTCACTCCCATATATCGAGACCTATGGTCTGCAGGGCGTGCGGACGATGCTGCGAGGTACCTTCAGGAACTTCGGGTGGTGCGATACGCTCAAGGCGATTTCGGACCTGGGGGTGCTCAAGGATGACACAGTCAAAACCGGCATCGCCAAGCTGACGCCGGCTGCCTGGCTGCGGGGGTATGCGCCCGGCTCCGGCACACCGCGTGCCGACGTCGCCGCGCGGCTGGGGATGAAGGAGAATGACCCGGTCATCGAGCGGTTCGTCTGGCTCGGGCTGTTCGACGAGAAGCCCATCGGCCTCGAGCAGGGCTCAAACCTCGACATCCTCGCCAAGCAGATGCTCGACCGGATGGCCTACAAGCCGGGCGAACGGGACATGATCGTGCTGCGCCACGAGTTCCAGGCCGAGCATCCGGGCAAGCCCGCTGAGCGCATCTACTCCACACTCATCGCGTTCGGGGAACCGGACGGCGACTCGGCGATGGCACGTACGGTCAGCCTGCCAGCGGCCATTGGGGTGCGGATGATTCTGCACGGGGAATTGAAGCTGACCGGTATCCACATACCGGTCGTGCCGGAAATCTACGAGCCGGTGCTGGCTGAACTGACGCGTCTTGGTATCGAGTGTAAGGAGCGCAAGGTTCCGGCTTCCTGAGATACCTGGTGTAGAAACCGCAGGGGGGCCTGACGGCCGCCCCTGTTCTATCGCTCTGATTCCAGGGTGAATTCGGGCAGGCCGAACCAGAACCCGGTCTGCTGGATGTTGTCAATCTCTGCCTGCAGCAGCGCGTAGTGGGCGGCTTCCATCTCGGCTAGCCGGGCGAACATCGCGCGAGCGGGTTCGGCCTGCACCCTCCGGCTCTGTTCTTCGTAGAACGCCTGGGCCGACCGCTCAAGGTCAAGCGCGGTGTTGAGGGCCGAGAGCTGGCTCTGGCCTTCGGCCCCGCGGATGCGCAGGGACTTGTCGGAGAGCCGGGGAACGATTCGCTCAATGACGGTTGCGTCTGCCGAGGCCGGCTGCCACACGTCCGACTGCGCAAGGCTCGCCTGCGGGGTCTCAAGGAGGCGCATGTGCTCGAACTCGTCGGTGGCGAGCCGGACGAACATCTGCTTGCCGGAGCTGTCGCGGGTGTTCCAGGCGAATCCTAGGTAGTTGCGGAGGCTCTGTTTCTCAGCCTCTACGGCGGTTGCCAGCGCGGCTAGAGCTTCAGGGTCGGTCATTTCTGGCAGGTATGCAGGAATCCGGTTAGCTTGCGCACGTGAGCCCTTTCTTCTCGAACCAGACTCTCGATTGCCGGCCGGTTCAGGGCTGGGACCATGTCGGTTGCCTCAAGGTAGAATACCAGCGTCTCCTTTTCGAATGCCAGAGCGAGTTTCACCGCCTGCGAAGTGCTCTTTGCGTCCCTGGCCAGGGACAGGGCTTTGTCCGGCCCGAGGAAGTACCTCGAATCGGTGACGGCTTTCAGGTAGAGCACCACCTCCTCCCAGTCGGCCGGTGTCTCATCCGCCGCGACCTTGATGGTCTTGGCGATGTCTTCGAAGACGCGGATGTGTTTGTTCTCCTCGTCCGCAAGGTACGAGAACAAGCCCTTCAGATTGTCGTCCTTGGTCTGTGCTGCCACGGTCTCATAGAAGAGCTTGCCGCCCTTTTCGGTCTGCGCGGCCATTTCCATTATCTCGGTTGCTGAGTAGCCTATCGGCACGTTTCCTCCGTGTTGGTTCAGACTGGCTTCTTGGACGG
>CAYOCZ010000506.1:0-2544 GCA_964402475.1 uncultured bacterium
GATCGACGCTGCCGAGATATTCATGGCCATCAAGCACGCCTATGACGTGCTGAGCGAGCCGATCCAGCGGGCTCGATATGACGCGGGGCTGGCACTCCAGGAATCCAGCAGCACTCGCCGTCCCGACAGCGCGGGCAGCGTACGTCACATGCACGCGAGCGGGATGGTCACAGGCTACCGACCCCCGCTGCGGTGCGGAATGTTGCTAGTGGAAGGCATCGAGCAGCTCGGGCGGTTCATCGTGCAACGCATTCTAGCCTGGGCGGATATTGGGGACGGGCGCGGTCACGTTCTGATTACGTCGTGGCCTATGGGTGCGGACACATTCACCGAGAGTTGGGTCTAGGACGGAGGGAATAGGGTGCCTGACTACAACGTGCCAACACAACCAGACGATCAGCGACGCGCCGTAGAGCAGGCCATCGAGGCGGCTGGGTTCAGCCCCTACCACCAGTGCGTGGCTCGGAACATCCTCCGCGAGGAGTCGTGCGCGGCGGCGCTCAACTACATCGAGACGATAAGGGAGTTGGCAGAGGAAGCGGCCAGTGCCCACGACTAGGCGACGATTCACAGCGAAGCTGGAGACCATCCACCGGGATCTGCGTCTGGTCATCCAGGCCATGGATGCCACCAGCCTGCACCTGAACCAGGACGTGCTGCAAGGCGCCGTAGAGATCGTCTTCGACCGGGGCGGGACGCGCTATGTGTTCCGATGCGCTCGCTATCCCGACTCAACAGACAACCTGCGGGCGGCCCAACTGGCGATCACCTACATCTGGCGGACAATCGAGGAGTACGGAGTTACCAGCTCGCAAGCCAGTGTGGTATCAGCATGACGACCTCAGGAAGCTGGCGGCCGAGTTGGTTGCCAATGACGAGCCCGACAACTGAAAGCATCCGCAGAAAGTCCTAGGCGCCGAGCGACATGAGCAAGACGGACCGCACACTGTAAGGGGCACATCATGAACCGAGATCAACTCAGCACCACAGTACGTGGGAGCCTGGCAGACCAGGCACGACAGAACAACCAGAGTATCGCCGAATCGTTCGTCAGCGCCGACGTGGTGGTCATCGTGGACACATCGGGCAGCATGAACGCAAGAGACAGCCACGACGGGCAGTCTCGATATGACGTCGCTTGCCAGGAGCTGGCGACCCTCCAACAGCACATGCCGGGCAAGCTCGCCGTGATCGCGTTCAGTTCCGAGACGGTCTTCGTCCCCGGCGGCGTGCCTCCATTGCTCGGGGGCGGCACCGACCTGGCCGGCGCGCTGCGGTTCGCCCATGTCGCAGACGTACCAGGCATGCGGTTCGTCGTCATTTCAGATGGAGAGCCGGATAGCGCGGAAGCCGCCCTGAGAGAAGCGCGGAAGTTCACCGGCCGTATCGACACAGTCTATGTGGGTCCTGAGGCGTATCCCGCCGGCTGGAAGTTCCTCCAGGAGTTGGCGGCGGCGAGCGGCGGCCAGTCTGTCACTGCCGACCGAGCCACAGAACTGGCTGCAAGCATCGAGACGTTGCTGCTGAGCGCCTAGCGTGGCCGCCGTGCCGCTTCGGGAGAACCCGTTGGCATCCATACCTGACGACTACACCGGACCCGCGGTCTGGTATAGCAAGGACCACGACGAACCGGTGAGTGTGACGGGCTTTGCCGGCGAGCGCGACGGTGTGCGGTGGTTCACCGTGGCGGAGAGTACCGCTGCTATCCCCGAGGGCGAACTCCGCGTGGACCACCTCAACACGCTGCTGAGTGCCGCCCTGGACTATGCGAGCCGTGGCTGGCCGGTGTTCCCCTGCGACGGCAAACGACCGTACACGGCGCATGGGTTCCTCCAGGCGAGCACGAACCCGCTCCGCATACGGTACTGGTGGCGCCGATGGCCCAACGCGAACGTCGGCATCCCGACGGGACCGGATACGTTCGTCGCGCTGGACGTCGACGGCCGAAACGGCGGAGACGACACGCTGCACGACCTGATCGGCGAGTACGGAGAGTTACCCGTCACGCCGCACGTGCTCACTGGTGGTGGTGGTGATCACTACTGGTGGAAGCATCCGGGACAGTCGGTTAGTAGCCGCGCCGGCGCTCTCGGACCTGGTCTCGATGTGAAGGGTGACGGCGGCTACGTGATCGTGCCGCCCTCCATCCACCCGGACACGGGCCGCGAGTATGCCTGGGACGTAGATGCTCACGTCGAGGACGTCGAGCTGGCGGAGATGCCCGCGTGGCTAGCGGAGCGGGTCACGACGGACGAAGGGCCCGTAGAGAGCGCCGAGCGACCCACGGAGTTCACGCTCGGCAGTGACGTGGCGCCGGCAGCCCGCGCACTCGAGCAGTTGGCGGACTGGCGCTGCGACGACTACCACGCATGGGTCGAGGTCGGCATGGCGCTGTCCGAGCTCGGGAATGTCGGCCTCGCACTCTGGGAGGAATGGTCGAAACGGAGCACGAAGTATAAGTCGGGGGCGTGCCAGGAGAAATGGGCAACGCTCAAGCCGGGTGATGGCCGCACGCTCGCCAGCCTCATGCACTGGGCAGACGAG
>CAYOCZ010000507.1:0-2538 GCA_964402475.1 uncultured bacterium
CGTAGGGGCCGTCGGCCGCCGTGATGCTCACGCTTCCGTCGATCACGGGATAGGCCGATAGCGCCAGGATCTGGTTGGCCGCGCCGTCCGACTGGAAGATGGAGGACTGCGACTCGCTGTTCTCGAGGACCGCCGAACTCGACGTCGTCCCGCCCGCCAGGATGTCCACGGCGGCCGTGACCTCGAACTGCGCGGAGCCGGTCTGCAGCCGGATGCCGGCCGTGACGGTGATTTTCTTCGGAGCGATGGCCGCCCCGGCCGTCGTGAAGACCCCCGATACCTGCGACGCGGTCGCCGACACCAGCGCCAGCCCATGCGGCGCCACCTTGCGGATCATCATCAGGCGGTCGGTCACCGTTGCAAAGGTGAGCTGGCGCGATCGCTCGTTGATCAGAGAAAAGGCCATGGAGGTCAACAGGGCCTCCGACTCCAGCAGCACGTTCTCCGGGGACGCCAGGGAGTAGTCCACCCAGTTGGAGAATCCCTGGGCGGCGGCCCAGCGAGCGCGGGCCAGGACCATCGGCCGGTCCAGGCCGACGAGGTCCAGCTCTTGCGTAGGGATCAGCGGTCGGCTCATGGCCTTACACTACCACGGACAGGGGCGCCATCGCACCCAATCCGGAAGCCTGCAGCGACCCGGGGCCTCCCTGGCCACCGGCCGATGCCACGGTCCAGATGACGTGGATCACCAGCCGGCTTCCCGGGTTGACCCGGGGCGTCACCCCGTGGATGACCGCCGACGGCACGTAGACTGCAGCCTGCTGCTGGAAGTGGGACACGGCCACGGCCGATAGTCCCCCACCGTCCTCGGTCCCCTCGTCCAGCGTCATCCCCTGCGTTCGAAGCTTGTGAAAGATGGTCCCGTACTGCGGGTCCACCCAGTAGGCCCCGAGCGGCGTCCGCACCAGGTGCTCCAGAGCACCCCGGACCCGGGCCACGCCCTGCAGCCGTTCGAAGCCGTTGCGACTCCAGGCCATCGGCCAGCCCAGGGTTTCGGCCCGCAAGCCGGGTGGGAGTCGCTGCTGGGTACTCGGACTGGACACGTAGCCCTCCGCAGGTACAGCCGCCATTGTAGGCGGCCCTCCGCAAGACCGCAAGGCTTTCAGTTGCTTTGCTCACTCTCCGACGCTATTATCATATTCAGACGGTGCAGCCTCAGCAGGTTTCACCGCGTTTCAGTTCGTATCTGTCCAGCTCTTCAGCCCCCCTCTGTGGGGTTGTCTAACAAAGAGCCAATGCTCCTGCCGTGGGTAAAGAGGCTATACAGCAGAGACTGCGAGTCGGCTGTATCCGGTCGGATCAAGCGAAGCAGGTAAAAAGCTAGAAAGAGCCGAAGGTAGGCAAAGAGGACAGAACGGCCTTCCGGTCGCCACCCAAAACAGCGGAGAGCAAATTGTAGATCAGAACGAGCTGGTCACGCATGAGGCCCATGGCGAAAATCAAAGGGCCGAGCGGCGGGAACGGGACCAGGTCGCTCATGGTCGGCGTCACCGCCGAGAATCCTGGGAACGGCGGCAAGGGCGACTGAGAGCCGCCGCCGCTCTCAAGCTGCAGCCGAACCTTCAGCAGGTAGACGTCGACCAGCTCCAGGGTAACCTTCGCGGGTTGTAATCCCGAGTAGCCGAGGCGGATGAAGGGATCGAGCAGGGTGTTCATGGCCGGCTTGATGAAAAGCATGGCGTCGCAGAGCTGGATGACGGGAGGCCCGGCTTCCGAGATGCCGCACTGGAGCATGCTCTGCAGCTCCTGGTCAGCGGCGGCTGCGGCGATCGACGCGATGTTGATGTAGTCCTGAATCATCGAGTCGATCTCTGTGAGGAGTTGCAGCCCGGCGTCGATCAGGTCGATGCAGAATCCGGCGATGTCGACGCCCATCTTGATGTACGAGAGCGGCGGGAAGTAGGTGAGGATGCGGGCGACTTTCTTGTAAAGCTCCTCGAAGCAGTCGAACAACTCCGTCGGGTCCAGCGACGTGATGGCGTCGGGGATCTTCATCAGACACTGCTGGATGGCCGTTGCGACCTCGACCATCTCGAGGAACCGCCGGACGGGCGCCAGGGCCTGCTGCGCCGCGTTCATGAACTTGGCAACGAGGTCGCGAGCGGAGGGGATGCCTCCGAGGGTGTCCCACGCCTGCTGGAGCGTGCCGAGGCCCGGGAGGTCCATCTTCGGCGGCTTCGGAGGAAGCGGGATGGCCAGACAGCGCAGGTCGAGATCGGCCATGCTCAGATCCCCTTGTCGGACAGGCGCTGGACGCGCCGGCTCATGATCTGGACGGCCATGGCCGACGCGATGTTCACCAGGCCGGTCGCCGCGAGGGAGAGGCCGGTGCGCGCTGCGATCTTGATCTTCGAGCCGGTCTTCGTCGTCCCAGCCATCTCGTCGATGCTGATCTCGCTCCCGCTCTTTTTGCCTCGGAGGACCAGCTTTTTCTCGGTCGCGGAGTTCGCGATGTAGATGACAAAGGTGTCATCCTCCCAGAGCGTTACCCGCCTCCGGGCCTCCTCCGCCGTCGGCGCCGTGTAGGTCGAGGCCGGT
>CAYOCZ010000508.1:0-2520 GCA_964402475.1 uncultured bacterium
CGCCTGCCCGGCCAAATCGACAAGACGAAATCGGAGGGCTGCCTGATGGCTCTCCTGCACACACTCAACTGCGATGTCGCTCCGTTCGTCGGATTTACAAATTACTTCGAAGTTGGCGATTCCACCATCGTCCAATCCGCCACCGCCGCCAAGCAAGGCGCGAAGGGCAACCTTGCCTCGATCGTGTCCGCCGCCGACGCCTACGCGTACCTGACCATCACCAGCCAAACAGACCTTGCCGTGGGCTTCTGGCTGCGCGTGCCGGACGCCCCGACGTGGTCGAACACGAACTACATTCAGATTCTCGGGCTGTACACGGGCGTGACCATGACGTGCTGGCTGCTGCTTTACAACGATGCCGGGACCATCCGCCTGCAGGTCCAGCACCTCAAAAGCAACTTCCAGCCGACCTTCAGCACGCCCGGGGGGACGATCACGCCGGGAACCTGGCATTACATCCGCATCCGGCGGACCTACACCGCCGGGACGAACGCGATCACCGTCTACGCCTACATCGACTCTGACACGCCCGCCACCACACTGGCCACGGTGACGCATGCCGCCCTTGCGAACATTAGCCGCGTGCTCTGCGGAACCGACTGGGCCACAGCCGGGACTTCAGTTGTCTATCACGAGGACCACATCAAGATCGGCAACGTGCTGGCCGACGTGGTGCAGGACGCCGCCGTCAAGATCAGGCAACTCGTCAACGGCTCGCTCGCCAACGGCAGCAAACTCATTCGCGTGGGAGGACTGATCGCATGAACTTTCTCGGCGACATACCCGCAGACCAGACCATTCACTTCGCCTGGGGCACGAACGACGCCGACGGGGCCAGCATCACGCGGGCCACGGACGGCACGGTCCAGGTCTACAAGGACGCGGGCACAACGGAGTCCACGGAAGGCGTCACCGACGTCGAGGACTTCGACGACCTCGACGGCGTCCACATGTGCACGATCGTCACGACCAACGCCTTCTACGCGGCCGGCCACGACTACACCGTCGTCGTCAAAGGCGCCGTCATCGACGGCAACACGGTCAACGCCGTCCTGGCGACCTTCAGCATCCAGAACCGCACGGCGAATAGCTGGACGAGCACGAGCAGCGAATGGAGTTCGACCTGATGAGCACCATCAACAGAACCTTCAAGAAGAACGGCGTTCTGGCTGACCCCACGACGGTCACACTCAGCGACTCGACCGGCGCGTATGGCGTGAAGCGGAACGACACGGACGCCGTTGTCGTGGCCGATGCGACCGCCATGACGAAGATCAGCACCGGCGTCTATCAGTACGTCTTCACCGACCCGGCTGACGATCTGACCTACACGTATTCCATCGAGATCGTCGCCGACGGGGCCACCAACTACTTCTCCGACACGCTCGTCGGCCCCACCACCGGCAGCAGCGACAACGCCTTCACCTTCTCCGGACTGTGCGACCGCGTTGGTATGCAGCAGTACGGCGCTGTCCAGACCGGGGCGAACCTCGTCCTCATCAAGCAGATGGTCAATGACGGCCTGATGATGTTCTACGCGGAGCACGATTGGAACTTCCTGCGACCGTCGGCGACGCTGGCCATCACCGAGGACGACACCGAAACCGATCTCCCGGCGGGCTTCGCCAACATGGAAGACCCGTTCCGATTCGCGGCTGGGTCCGGCTACTACGGCTCCATCACCGAGACGACGCCGAATCATATCCTGATGCTCCGGCAGGGCGGGTCAGTCACCGGATACCCGCGCCTCTACGCCATCCGGCCGAAGGCCCTGACAGCCACGACCGGGCAGCGATGGGAAGTCATGTGGTACCCGACGATCTCGGCCGACCTCACGCTGTCTTACCGCTACCGCGTGACGCCGTCGGCGTTGGTCAATGACGCCGACTTCCCCTACGGCCATCAGCTTCACAGCATGGCCATCCTGGAGGCGTGCCTGTGCCAGATGGAGGTGCGCAAGGGCGACGTGTCCGGCGTTCACCACCGGCTGTATCGCGGCCCCGACCCGAACCGCGTCGGCGGACTGCTGCTGACCAGTATCAAACGCGACCTCGAAACCAGGCCGAGCAACCTTGGCCCGATAACCAACGGGCGACGAGTGCTCCCGTTCAACCCGAACGCACTACTAAGCACGCCGCAATAAGGACTTAGAAACATGGAAACAAGAGATAACCCGTTTGATCTTGGGATAGCAAGGGTTGTGCAGCCGACGGTCGTCACGCCTTTGGCCCCCCGAACGGCCGCAGGCAACGGCTGGGACGCCGACGCAACCGGAACGGCGCTCGTGACCAAAGAGGAGATCGCCATCCCGAGCGGCACGGAGTTTCTGCACGTCCGGCTGAATCAGCCCGCGTACATCGTGCCGAGCAACGTCCTGACCGACCCGGCGACGGACGGCGTTGTCTACGACGCCGGAATCACGCACGTCATCCCGTGCAGGGGCTACTCCTACCTGCATTACAAGAACTTCACCGCCGGGGCGAACGTCACCGTCACGGCCACGGCCTTCGGGAACTGACC
>CAYOCZ010000509.1:0-1116 GCA_964402475.1 uncultured bacterium
GTGAACAAGACGGCCCAGGGCGGCCTGATCGATGACGTGGAACCTGACGGCATGGTGGTGCTTGGTGGGCGCTACAATGATGCGGGATTCCTGATGAACCGGCCGCGGACCCTCACCGAGAGCGGCAGCGTTGAGGTCACGCAGATGCTGGACTGGCTGGAGAAGTACCCCCCCGACGGTTTCGTGGACCTGCACGCGTGCGGGTCGAACTTCATCATCATGAACCGGATGCTGCCGGAAGACCGCCGCGAGCGGCTGCGGGCGATCAACCGGCGGATGACAGGTATCTTGACGAGCCGGGGCAGCCAGGTCAGCCCGATCCACGGAGATACAGAGCCGCCGGACAGCGGGTACCTGGCGAATGTGCGGATGGTGTACGACAGATTCGACGCGTTGGCTTTCGTGTTCGAGGGGCGCCAGGGCTACGTGGATTTCCCGCCGTTGTTCGGCTATGACCGGATCGTCGACGACTACCTGACACTGATCGCCCAGACGGCGGCATTTGGGGTGGACGAGGGGTATATGGGTTAGGGCAACGCCTCCGGCGTCTTGACGTAAGCCGTCGGAGATTCCTTAAGTCGTGTCAAGGGCTTTTTCGGCGTCGTCAGGGCTTTGCGGAATGCGCGTCTCGAAGGGTCTTTGCTCGGTCATCACAGCCCAGTAGACGCGGGCCAGTTTGTTGGCCACAGCACCCAGCGCTGCATTGTGGTGCTTGTCTTTCGCGCGTAGTCGATCGTAGAAAGCCTTCAACTCGGCGTCGTGCATGACCGCTGCGTTGGCCGCCATGTACAGGGCCCATTTGACGATGCTGCGGCCCGCTTTCGTCATCGGCAAGCCCTCTTGTTGCTTGCCGTTTGAGCCGGCTGCGCGACCGACGACGCCGGTCCAACCGGCGAACTTCGATGCCGTTTCGAAGCGCGACACATCGGTGCCCGCTTCGGCGACCAGGATCGGCGCGACCACGGCGCCAAAGCCCGGGATGCTGCGCGCCAGACCTTCAGGATCGCAGTGCTTCAGCAGCCTGGCGATCTGTCCATCCAGCTCCTTGATCTGCTTCTCGATCAGTGCCAGGCGCTGGAACTCGAGCTTGAACTGGCGGGCCATGAGTTTGTCGTC
>CAYOCZ010000509.1:1216-2513 GCA_964402475.1 uncultured bacterium
TCGCCCATGTTGAAAGGAGCCCTTGCGATCGCTTCAGCGTCTTTCGCATCGCTCTTGGCGTAGCGCGAACTGACCATGCGCTGGGCTTTGGTGAGACCGGGATTGATGAGACTGACCGGGTAGCCCTTTTCCTGCAGCAGTGCAGCAGGCACATACCAAGTGATGCCGCTTGCCTCAATGAAGAAGCGGCTGTCGGCTTCGGGGTCAATCTTCTGCACATGGGCGATGAGACCTTCGACGCCTGGGCGATTGGGGACGAAGGCGATGGCGGGGCTTCGGCTTTGGCCGGACTGATCAACGACTTTGGCGACACACTTTGTCTTTGCCGGATCGATTCCGACATGGAGCGTGGACATCGACATCATCCTTTGAGTGCCGGGGCGAGCACCCACACCCTCCCACACCCATCCTTACGAGTCATCCGTGGCTGACGGGCTCGTGCAACTCGCAATTCCTTTAATCGGGTCCTGTGGTGAGGGGCGGGGGCAGGCAATCTCCGAAGCGGTGCACGATCACCAGGGGCCGGATCGCCTGCCCCGACGATGGAATGGGAACAGAAATGGATCGGTGGCGAGAGAACGGCCACGACCCACCGCAGTCACTCCTCCGTATTGGGGACTACGGAGTGACATCCCTCCACCCCCTTACGGCGAAGACCATCATATAAGGGGCCGGACCACGGGACGCAATCGCATCGCGTCGAAGTATCCGGCCCATGTCGTCGCCTCTTGGCCGCTCATCCGTCCGCAGGACGGTTGCCGTTGGAGCCGGGTATTTCAATGCCCGGCTGCTGCGCTGCAGACATCTTCTGGCCGGATAGGGTCCCACCAGGGCCACTTCGTGTCCCCGGTCCCCCCTATGCGGCCACTCCGGACGGCAAATGACAACACCCCGCAGGCTGGCTGAAGACCTGCGGCTACGGGCGACCGCTACGTCCTCGGCATGCCCTCCGTCGTCTCGATGCCCGTCAATGCCTGGCGGATTGCGTCCACGGTCGGGGGGCAGCCCGACACATGCGGCCCGTCGCCCCAGGCTTCCCGGGTGCACCGACCCACGAACAGTGCCTGCTCCGCCATCTCGACGCGCGGGCCGATGATCACCGCCTCACACGTCACGGCCTGTCCGAGGCTCTTGGCGATGTCCAGCGCCCGGAAAAGGTTCATGGGGCACCCGCTGCAGGCGTTTTCGGTCAGGATATGCAGGTCCGGGAAGGCCTGGGCGATGGCCTAATACGGCAGTCGGAACTTGCGCCGGTGCGCGCCGGGGTCTTCACCGACGCCCGGTACTTTGGCCAGGT
>CAYOCZ010000510.1:0-2058 GCA_964402475.1 uncultured bacterium
CGTCGGCCTTGGCTGAGGGGGCGGGATTCTTGGGCTCCGGCTTGGCCTCGGGTGTGGGCTTCTTGGCGACGCGGCTGTCCTTGCCCGTCACTTGCGTCTTGTGGTCAGGTTCGGCCTTCGTCTCTGCTTCCGGCTCGTCAGGTTCGGTTGGCGGGGCGGCCTGGGGATCGCCGCCGATCTTCCGCATCAGGTCGGTGATCTTCTGTGCGCCTTCATTGGCCTCGCTCCCGGATTGCGAATCTGTCGGAGCCTCTTCAGTCGTGGTGGTTGTCGTCTCGTCAGTCGTCATCGTTCAGACCTCGCCGTTCGCAGGTTGGCCGCAACAAGCGGGAGCGCCGCGAATCAGCCTCGTACCTCGTCTAAGTCACAGAATCCGCGAGCCTTGAGCACTGCGAGCTTGCTGTTGCGGTCGCGGTAGTACACGTCGCCGGTGCGGGGGTCGGCCTTAGCCCCCATGTCCGAGAATCGCCGGTTGAACTCCGCCGCCTGGCCGGGAGTGACCCCGGACCCAACCGAACGGATGTTCTTGGCGTCGTTCTTCGCCAGGACCACGGGCGGGAGTTCGGCCGACTTCTCCGGAACCCACTCGCCGTCGACCAGCATGTACCGCCCAGCCTTGAGAGGGTCTTGTCGCGGGAATATCCGCTCGAAGTTGGCCTTGTAGGCTTCGTCGTCTCGCTGGTCTTGTGCTTCTCGCGTCATCGTTCCCATCTCGTCTCAAAAACCCCCAAACGAAAAGCCCTCCCGACCCCTGGTACCAGGTCAGGAGGGCTTGGTTCGTCTCGCAAACGCCGCGGCTGGCCGGCCGCGTTCGTCTGGGGGTATTCGGTTGTGGTTCTAGGCTGTCATACCGTCATCATCTCTCCGGTTGGTACGGCGTCCGGGCCGATCACTTCGCTCGCAGTGGCATGTATCGGGTCAAGCGAATTCTCCAGACGGTCGCGGCAGGTGCAACACAACTCCAGCGCCACCTGCACTTCCGCCATCGAGGCATGACAGGCCAGCACTGCGGAGTGGGACACGGCCGTATCGTCCCCGCACACAAGGCATACCCCGGTATGGTCCGCGTTGGACTCTATTACCTGCGCCATCACGCACCCCCGCCGGTCAACTTGTCCAGATACCGCGTCACGTCGTCCTTGTTGATCTTCAGGCCGTCGTGCGGCACGTCGGCCAGGGGAATGCCGGACTCAAGGGCCAGCTTCTTCGCGGCGTCGGTGGCTTCGATGTCGGGTTCTGGTTCGTTCTTGGGCTCTTCCGGGCTGTCCAGCAGGTTCGCGCCGGCGTGAGGGGCGACGAGCCTGGCAAGATCGTCCTCCAGCTCAGCAACGCGGGCCGACAGTCGCGCATTCTCGGCGCGGAGGCCGTCTATCTCTGGCGTTGTGTGTGCCTCGCCTTGCGGAGTGGCGCTGCCGACCCGCGTTCTGAGCAAATCCAGACGCATCGTCAGGTTCTTCACCTGGAAGGCGTCGCCATCGGCCTGAGCCGTCGCCAACCGGCCGCTCAGAACGCCGATACGAGCTCGAATCTCGGCCTCAGTGCTCGCCGTTTCCTGCTGTTGAATCAACTCCATCAGTTCCTTGTCTGTCATTTCCGCCATGCTTCCATGCTCCTATGCGGCTTGAGGGCCTTGTTCCGGCTGCGTAGCCGCTCGGACTCGCCCGCCACCTTGTGATTGCTGCTGACCTTGCGATTCCGTCGCGGGCGTCGCCTGGGGCTGTAACTTCTTGACCCATCGCTCCACGCCTGGGATTCGCCGCTTCCTGGCCAATGAGGTCAACAGGTCGCCAACGTCCAGGAAGTACCCGGAAGCCGTCATCTGCGGACCCAACGGGATCGCCACTCGCTCAAGTAGCTCCAGGGTCGCCGCGTACTCTTCTTCCGGCCCGCCCGGCGAGGAGGAGTACGGTTGAATGTCGAAGTTGTAGTCGGGAAACTCGCCGGGGCGAATGGCGGGCGACCACTCCGCAGCCATCATCCCGCCAGCGCCAAAATCCAGACGCAGTGGATTCTTGCGGGTCGTGTCGTGCCAGACTTCCCAGGCCAGTTTCTCAAGTA
>CAYOCZ010000510.1:2068-2511 GCA_964402475.1 uncultured bacterium
CCTGCGCGAACAGCGTGCATTTCTCGCGGTACCGCTGGACACGGACGCCTGCGCCCTCCCGTAACATCTCATCCTGGCCCAGCGTCCCGCTCTGAGCCTTCTCCCCGCCCATCAGCGAGGGGTTGCCGGCGACCATGTTCCGCCACTGGTCCAGGAAGCCCACGGTTTCGTAGGATCGAGGCTCCGGGCCGGGAATCGTGAACGTTCCGACCGAATCCTTGCCGCCGTTGACGCCGACCATGCCGCCGTCAACAGCCGTCCTGATCGTCTCGGCGTCGGTTTCGTCACTCTTGTTGTAGATCCCCAACGATTTGGCCCGCTCCGCCTGTCTCTTGATCTGGCAGACCAGGGTATTCATCGTCGTGTGCAGGTCGAGGATCACCGAGAGCGTCGGGATCGGCATGGGGTTATCCGGAGGATAACTGAAGCCCAGCACACTGTAC
>CAYOCZ010000511.1:0-2501 GCA_964402475.1 uncultured bacterium
AGGATTACTGGAACGAACTACAGGCGCTTCTTGCTGCGGGGAAGGCCGCGAGGCGAACGCGCGAGAGAGAGGAGAAGTAAATGTCGCAAGAATATGCAGACTTTATAGCCCGCAAATTACAAACAGAACGCGGCCAAGGGTTGCCGTACACGTACCCAATGCCGCAACTATTCGACTTCCAGCAGCACCTTGTCGAATGGGCGCTTGACAATGCTTGCTCGGCAATCTTCGCCGATTGCGGACTTGGCAAGACGCCGATACAATTAGCATGGGCCGATAATGTAGCACGGCAAACAGGGAAACGGGTACTGATTCTGACACCGCTGGCGGTAGCCGATCAAACGGTACGCGAGGGGGCCAAGTTCGGGATCGCTTGTTCGCGGTCTAAGGACGGGAACGTGGCTGGGCTGGAGCAGATCATCGTGGCGAATTATCACCGCCTTGATCGCTTTTCGTCAGACGATTTTGGGTCGTGCGTGTGCGACGAATCGAGTATTCTCAAGAACTACACCGGCGCAACGCGGGCGGCTATCACGGAGTTCATGCAGCGCATGACTTTTCGGCTACTATGCACGGCAACAGCAGCGCCAAATGATTATGTTGAACTTGGCACGTCGAGCGAGGCACTTGGGTATCTCAAGTTTCGGGAAATGCTGGCGCGTTTCTTCAACCACGATGGCGGTGAAACGTCAAAATGGCGCGTCAAGAAACACTGCGCCGCGCATATCTTCTGGAGTTGGCTTTGCACTTGGGCGAGGGCCATGCGGCACCCTTCCGATCTTGGGTTCTCGGATGAAGGGTTCATTCTTCCGGATCTTTCTGAAGTTAATCACCTGATCGAGACGAATACGCCGCGCAACGGGTATATGTTTGATCTTCCGGCAATCGGGCTCTCCGAGCAACTGGAGGAGCGTCGGCTAAGCCTTGGGCCTCGGTGCGAGAAGGCGGCTGAGTTACTGACAGATACCGGGCGTCATGGGATCGCGTGGTGTCAACTGAATGACGAAAGCGACCTGCTGGCCAATCTGATCCCTGACGCTGTAGCGGTGTCTGGGAGTGACCATGACGATGCCAAGGAAGAGGCCTTTCTCGGATTCGCAAGCGGCGATATTCGCGTTATTATCAGCAAGCCGTCGATTGCTGGGTTCGGGTTGAATTGGCAGCACTGCAATCATGCAGTGTTCTTCCCGTCTCACAGTTATGAGCAGTATTACCAGGCGATCCGCCGGTGCTGGCGCTTTGGGCAGACCAACCCCGTCACGGTGGATATCGTGGCGACGCGAGGGCAGATTGGAGTGCTCGAAAACATGGAGGAAAAGGCTAAGGCGGCTGGCGAAATGTTCGCCGGAATGGTTGCGGCGATGCGCGAGGAATTGGTCGCGGACAGTAAGGCCACATACACCGAAAAGGAGAAACTCCCATCATGGGCGTAAGCCAACAGAAACACGAGGATAGGTTTTCGATTTATTGCGGCGACTCTTGCGAGGTTCTCCGCGTCTTACCCGAAGCAAGCGTTGGCCTCAGCATCTTCTCGCCACCGTTTGCCGATCTGTACTGCTACAGCGATCATCCGGCAGATCTTGGAAACTGCCCGGACTTGGAGACGTTCTTCGCTCACTTCGGCTACATCGTGCGAGAGTTGGCGCGAGTCATTAAGCCGGGCCGCGTATGCGCTGTACATTGCATGGATGTCCCGTCGATGAAAGAGCGGGATGGAGTGATAGGGCTGAAGGACTTTAGCGGAGACATCATCCGCCTATTCCAGTCGCACGGGTTCACATACCACTCGCGCCATGTGGTTTGGAAAGACCCATTGATCGAGGTAACACGCACGAAGGCACTGGGCTTGATGCACAAGCAACTGCAAAAGGACTCCATCATGTCGCGGGCGGGCCTGCCAGATTATTTATTGGCGTTTCGGAATGCTGGAGACAATGCAGCCCCGATAACTCACCCAGACGGCCTTATGCGCTATTGCGGGTCGTCTGATCCCGGCGGTTCTGGTATCAAGCGGAGCCACAATATATGGCGAGCGTATGCCTCGCCGGTCTGGATGGATATTCAGCAGACCAGGACGCTCAATAAGAAGGCGGCACGGGAAGAGAACGATGAAAAGCACATCTGCCCATTGCAGTTAGACGTTATCGAGCGGGCTTGTGTCCTTTGGAGCAACCCCGACGAAGTGGTTCTCACGCCGTTCATGGGCGTAGGTAGTGAGTGCTACGGGGCTATCGTGAACGGGCGGCGGGCTATTGGTATCGAACTCAAGCCGTCCTATTACAATCAGGCAGTTCGCAATCTCGCCGAGGCAGTCGATCAGGGCGTGTCAGACGAGCCAGATTTCTTTGGAGTGTAGGACTATTGTCACGCACCTGCCCGCTTTGCATGTACTACTGGGGCGGCGTCCACTGCAACGCCTACCCTCGCGGGGAGCGCCGGATCCCTTCGGGTATCCTCGAGGGGCGGGTTCCCTGCGATGGCACGGCCCGCTACACGAGGGG
>CAYOCZ010000512.1:0-2501 GCA_964402475.1 uncultured bacterium
TTCTACAGGAGCATGGTCTCCAGTGGCAGGTCCTCGGCGAGAACCACTTCGACATGCAGGCGTGCGATAACTTCGCCGCGAAACAGAAGTGGGTCGGGGCGCTTCCCAGGCAGGGCCACACATACTCCAAGGGGATCGACCAGGCGAGCATCGGTGAATGCGAGACAGTTGCTGTCGTCATAGACATCAGCGTCAAGCCTGCTCAGGTAGTTGCGCTCGAAGTCCACAAGCCGAAGGCCATCACCCAGAAGCAGAAGTCGGATCCCCAGTCGCAGCACAAGGAACGCACTCAGCAGAAGATCGAGTTCATCGAGCAGATCGACGCCAAGTGGCCCGGCCCAACTTACATCGACGGGACGAACGAAAAGGGCACGGCGCTGCTCCCGATGGTCCAGCGCCGCCGGCCGGTGCATTTCAGTGGCGGCAAGAGTATCAAGGTTGGGCTCGACAAGATCGACAACCAGAAGTGGTGGAATGTACCACGGTCGGTCATGGTGGACAATGCCGCGACGAACATCGGGCGCGGCAGCGTCATCCTGCATAAGGAACACTTCCTTCCCATCCACAAGGGAATCGGTTCCGTCCGCAAGGGCGTTGACAAGAAGCATGGCGTGTGTGTAGATGAGACAGACGCTTTCATGTTGTCCAGCATTGCAGTGCGGTCTACGAAGCGCGACAGGAAGGGTGAAGACGAGAAGAAGCCGGTCTACCGAGGTATAAGCAGCCCGGACATCCTGCAGAATATCACCGGCAGGCGGCCAGGCGGCGGAAGGAGCAGATTCTAATGGCGAGTGATGAAGGAAAGCGCTCCGACAAGGTGACGCCCACGCAGGCCAATCCAAAGCGCAAGCACAACGCTGCAATCTCTCCGCCTAGTACCATGTCTCGTCAGCCAACGCTGCCGCCCGAACAAACGAGGCGCCGGCACAAGTTCACGAGTATTCCACGGGCTCCGTATCAGCGCGGCGCAGGGATCATGGCGTCGACAGCCAGCCCTACCACGCAGGGTGTCGGGAGCTACAGCGAGCTTGGCGTCTCTGGTCTCACCGTCCGCAACGGGAATGTCTACGATGACTACAACATTGACCTAGTGGCCCTCTCTGACAGAATGGCGAGGTTCGAGGAAATGCGCCGGTCGGATACGGCCTGCGCCACCATCGAGGTTCTTCTGAACCTGATGGTTTCCCGGGCGAGCTGGCATGTGAAGCCCCAGAAGGAAGACACGACCCTTCGGGGTAGTAAGATCGCCGCGCGCATCGAGCAGAACATCATGCACGAGATGAGCAAGCCGTGGAAGGATTTCGTGAGGCTTGCCCTTCTCGGGCCGTTGTACGGGTTCAGCATCTTCGAGCATGTGTGGGAGCAAAAGAAAGACGGCATTATCGGTTGGCGCAAGTTGGCCGACCGTGACCGCCGCACAGTGAACAAGTGGCACTTCGATGACACAGGTGGCATTCAGGGCTATCAGTGCGCGGGCTACACTCTCGGGAATAATCGAGAGTACGTGCGCCGAGACATCCCCATCGAGAAGCTGCTGATCTACACTTGGCGAGAGGAGTCTGGGAACCCGGAAGGTATCGGCGTCCTGCGCCAAGCGTGGAAGCCATACTCCTACAAGTCGGCCTTCGAGGAGTTCGCCGCCATGCGCATCGAGCGGCAGGCTATTGGTATCCCCGTGGCAAAAGAGCCCGAGGACATTGACATCAAGGAGACCGAGAGGACCGAGATCGCAGAGCAGATAGCCCGGATGAGAGCCAACGAGGACATGGGCCTCATCATCCCCTTCGATTGGGGGTTTGAGATGCTGTGGCCGGGTCCCGCGGACGTGCCCTTCGAGGCGCACATCGAGCGCCAGCACCAGTACATCCTGCAGACTCTGCTCGCCCAGTTCGTTGGCTACTCACAGGGCGGCGACCGCGGTAGCTTCGGTCTGTCGGAGGACGCTAGCACGCTGTTTTTGTACGCGATGGCAGCCGTGGCCGACTGGATCTGCGAGGGGTTCAACAGGTACGCGATACCCCGCTGGATGGAGTATAACTTCCCGGGTCATCAGCCGTACCCGGAGCTGCAGCACGGGCCGATTGGGAACCGCGACATTGGCGAGTGGGGCAATATGTTCCGCTCTTTCTTCGACGTGAACACGCTCGCACCGCGTAAGCAGATCAGCCATGGGCTTGAGGAGGCTGGGATGCCGCCGTTGGACGATGAGGACTGGGCGCAGATGCTCCTTTTCCGCCAGATAATACGATCCGGCAGCAATTCCGGGCAAGATGTCAGCCGTGACGTTGCGGGCGGAGAATCAGAAGAAACTGGTGCTTCTGCTTGACAGCGTATAGCGGACTGTGTTAGCACTTTAGGCAGCGCTCAGGAGATTCTTCGGCGCTTCCAGGTCCAAATGTGATTTCAGAAGTACAGACGAAGCTGCTCTACACTGAAGACAAGACCAAGGGCCAGACCTTCGCATTGGCCTCTTTGGACGCGCCTCTCGCTGATGGAGAAGG
>CAYOCZ010000513.1:0-2491 GCA_964402475.1 uncultured bacterium
AAGTCATACAACCGGTGAAACAACGCCGGGTTCGGCTTCCCAAACGGCTTCTGAAACGACGCGGGGTTCAGGGCCGGATATAGTTTAGAATTCAGGTTGAGGTTCAGGTTGAGATTCAGGAACAGACGCGCGTGCCGACGCGACGCGCGACACAGGTCAGCATACGTCCAGACAAACACCGAGACATACTTCGAGAGACACGAGGGATTCTGGATTTAGGATTCCAGATTGGCGGATGGGAGGAACCTGGGGTCGAGTGCAAGGAAAGGAATCCAGGATTCCAGGAATCGAGGAATCCAGTGGCGGGAACTTGGCGCCTTTGTGACTTGGTGGTGAGGTCCGGACTCGGCCCAAAATGTGCGCTATGGCACACGCTCCGCCGCGAGTGAGGCGCATACGCGCCCAAGGTCATAATCCAGTTACCATTTTCCAGTTCTGAGCACCAAACCGCCAAGGACGCCAAGATCGCCAAATCCCGGCTCGGGAAGAACCGGACGGTTCTTGACCTATCCGCACCAGCGCATTCAAGATTCCAGGTCGGCAGCAGAAGTCCGCCCGCCCATTTGACACAACGCCCTCGCCCTCTATAATCCAGCGATAAACGGGCGGGCCGGCCCCGAAGGAGGTCCGGTAGCCACTGTCTGTCCGAGATCGTCCCCGTACTCAGATCGACCATTGATTAGGAACTAAGATGTCAGTCGAAGACATATACATTGAGGAAGAGGAAGCGCAGACGCGCGGCCAGGGCTTCCGGCTCCTGCCGCGGGTCTGGCCGTTCTTCCGCAAGTACCTGGGCAAGACGATAGTCGCGGCGATTCTGCTGATCGGCTCGGCCGTGATGGGGCTCGTCGCCCCGCTCTTGGTCAAGCACGCGATCGACGTCAACATCCCGAACCGGGACGTGAACGGCCTGCTGACCGTCGGCCTCGTCTTCCTGGTGCTGCAGCTCGCCATCGGCGCGGCCGGCTTTGTCCAGCAGGTCCTGCTGGCCATTGTCGGCGAGAACGCGATTGCCGACCTGAAGCACACGCTCTTCGGCCACATCGTACGCCTGCCCGCGAGTTTCTTCGACCGCAATCCCGTCGGTCGGCTCATCAGCCGGGTGGAGAGCGACTCCTCGGCGCTGCAGGAGATGTTCTCGTCCACCGCGGTCACCCTCGCCCGCAACCTCATCATGCTCATCGGCATGTCGGTCGTGATGCTCGTGGTCAACTGGCGGCTGTACCTGGCGATTGCCGGGCTCTTTCCGGTTACGATGGTCGGTTTCTACCTGCTGCAGAAGCGGTCGCGGCCGCTCTACCTCAAGATGCGCCGGATCGTGGCCGAGATCAATAACTTCATCACCGAGACGATGCGCAGCCTGCCGGTCGTGCAGGCCTTCAACCGCCAGGACTACTTCGCCGGCCGGATGGACGAGAAGGGACGCCGGCTCTACGGCGTGCGCAAGCGGGAGATGTTCATCTGGACCTGGATCTGGCTGGTCTGGGACTTCGGCGAGATGGTCGGGGTTGCCCTGACCCTCGGTCTCGGCGGCGTCTTTGCCCTCCAAGGACAGTTGACCGTGGGCGGCCTGTTCCTGTTCTACAGCTACATCACGCGTTTCTTCGTCCCGATCCGCGCCCTGTCGAGGCAGATCCTCATCATGCAGCGCGCGTTCGCCTCAGCCGAGCGGATGCTCGGAATTCTGGATACCGCGCCCGAGCCGGACGGCGAGCTGGAGCCCACGGCCGGCAGCTTCCGCCGCGCGCTGCGGTTCGAGGCGGTCGAACTCGCCTACGAAGGACGGGGAACCGTGCTCAAGGACATCAACCTGGAGGTCCGCAAAGGCGAGAAGGTCGCGCTGGTCGGCGAGACCGGCGGCGGCAAGACCTCCCTCGCCAGCCTCGCGCTCAAGTTCTACGAGCCCAAGTCCGGCCGGATCATGCTCGACGATACCGAGCTGCCCCGGATTCGGAACCAGTCCCTGCGCCGGCTGATCGGGTTCGTGCCCCAGGACGTCATCCTGTTCCCGGGGTCGGTGCTCGACAACCTGCGCCTGTTCGATGAGACGGTGAGTGAAACCCGGGTGCACGACGCCGCCCGGCGGGCGCGGATGCACGAACGAATCCTCGAGTTTTCGCAGGGCTACGCCACCAGCCTGATCGAGCGCGGCGTCAACCTCTCGCTGGGCGAGCGGCAATTGCTGGCCTTCACCCGGGCGCTGGTGCTCGACCCCGAAATCCTGATTCTCGACGAGGCGACGTCATCGGTTGACCCGCACACCGAGCATCTCATCCAGCAGGGCCTCGAGGAACTGCTCAAAGGCCGGACCGCGATCATCATCGCCCATCGCCTGGCGACCATTCGCATGGTCGACCGGATCGTCGTGGTCCACGCCGGGCGGATCGTCCAAGAGGGCACCCACGACGAGCTCGTCGGTCAGGACGGCTACTACAGCCGGCTGTACAAACTGCAGTACCTCGCCCAGGAGCAGGCGTGAGCGTAAGGAAGT
>CAYOCZ010000514.1:0-2481 GCA_964402475.1 uncultured bacterium
GCCCTATCGTGGACATTGACTTCCTGGTGGTCGAGTACGATGAAAAGAAACCTATCGCCCTCGTCGAGTACAAGCACGAGCACGCCAAGAACCCGAACTTTGATGACGCCAACTACACCACGCTCAAGACGCTCGGCGACTGGGCCGGCCTGCCCGTGTTCAACGCCAGATACGCTGACGACTACTCGTGGTTCAAGCTCACGCCGCTGAATGCCATGGCCGAAGCACGCCTGCCACCAGAGCACAGGATGATGACCGAGCGGCAGTACGTGGACTTTCTGTATTGGCTTCGCGGCAGACTGATTCCGCCGGAGGTGCAGTTCGACGGTGAGAGGCTGCGAACCTAAGAGAGAGAAGGCAGCAGCCGCCGAAGAAAAACTTCCCGAAATCCGATTTTGAGGTGGCCGGACAGCGGATCATGGCCGATACTGAGAGCGTGACGGCCCGACGGAGCAAACTCGCACGGATGCACAGAGGCATGGAGAGCCTCGCCCCTACCACCTCCCCCCACAGAACCCGCGGTCGTCACAGCCGTAACTCTGGCCTGTGGGGGTACAAGCGCGGGGCCCCGACCACCGTTGGGGTCCCGCGTATTCTTTTCGATCACCTTCGCCATCGGACTGCTCCCGCCGTCCGTGGCACCGTGTGTTCCCCGCTAGTCAATTATACCGAAGCATGGCCGAACAGACAACGAACGGGGCAGATTCTTCCCTGCCAACTGCACCCCTACCGACCGTACCGAGACGACGAGGAGGCGAGCAATGCCGAGTAATCCCATCGACCGCATGCGCGAGGCGTTCTACCTATGGGCGTTCCGCGTGATGTACGCGAGCCTCCATGGCGAGACATCGCCGACGATCCGGTTCATCCGGGCGCTGACTGAATCCAATGACGAGGTAAGCGACGAGCAGGTCGTGGGGTGGGCGCGGTCGCTGGCCGAATTGCGAGCCCTCGCCCGGGAGCAGGACAAAACCCCCTTGGCCGATAGGCTCTCTCGGATTGACTACTGGCACCGGGTGGGGTCGATCATCCGGGAGCACACCGGCCGCAAAATAGTGATGCATGCGTGGGAGCTGGACGCGCTCGCGAAGTCGGCTGACGAAGTGGATGTGGAAACTGGCTTCGCCACACAGGGGGCCGACCATGCCTGACCTGAGCACGAGAGACCTACTTGTTGCGGCTTCGGCCGAACTCGACCAGGCCGAGGCCACCTTGGCAGACAAGCTACGCCTTGTTGCCGAGGGAATGCCCGGTGGCCTTATGGGCCTGGAGACGCTCTGTGGTGAGTGTGCGCGTACACCGGAGGACGCCAGGGGCCTGAACGACGATGCCCTGCGACTCCTGATGCACGCGGCATACCTCACGGTACTCAAGATGGTCCAGGCCGAGCTTGAAGCGAAGGTGGCGAGCAATGCCTGACCGCTCCTACCTCGACTACCTCGACATTGACCTGACGTTCACGATCCGGGTCCAACGCTCGCCCGTAGCCGCCCGCACCCGTTGCTGCCGGGGATCAGTCAGCAGCATGGATCACGACGGCTGCGCGATTGACGAGATGCCGGTGGGGCACTCGTGGGAGCAGCACCGATGCACCGACGATGAGGACGTGGACCGACCGTACCTGAGCCTGACGTGCGACAACACGGCCGACATCGACAGGATCGTGGCCGAGCGGATGGCGGACCTGGACGGCAAGGAGCACGACGATGACGAATGACGGCGGCGCAGCATTCCCTCGAACACGGGAGAAGAACCATGCCGTATGAGAACGGGCAGTACGTACAGCCGACAAAGACCGTGACCGAACCGATAGAGGAGTGGGTTTCTGACACCGTGCCCGACGACTACGACTGGGCTGGCGATATGTCTTCGGGGATCAACCCTGCGTGTCTCGCACAACGCAAGTCCCTGTTCGACAAGTGTATCAAGGGCGAGACGCGGGCGACCAATGACGGCGGATGGCCTCGGGGTGGATGGGGCGAAGTCCTCGCCGTCGGCATGGCGTCCAAATGGCCGCATTGGAGGCCCAGGCCGACCGTGAGCGTAGGTAGTCGCATGTCCGGCTGCCAGTGGATCGACTGGCTGTCGCTGACGGATGTTGCGCCTCTTGCCCAGAGGGAGAAGCGGCCATGACCACAAACGAACTCGTCAACGATTGGGTGCGGAACCGCGACCGCCTGCGAGACAGGGCCATATTCTCGACTCTGGCCCTCGCCGATCTCGTCTACACCACCGACGCCCTGGCCGCCGAGTGCAAGAAGTTGCGGGGAATTGGAGAACGGTTCGTCCCGCACCCAGACGAGTTGAGTGGATGGGATGACGAGTACCGCGACAGCGATGTGTTAGAGACGCTCGACATGGCTGGCAAATTCTGGGGCGAGCCAGGGACAGCAGAAGCCGCCATAGCCGCGAGAAAGGCGCAGCCATGAAGACCCCCAAGCTGTGCCGGGACTGCAAGTGGTGCAGGCCATTCGAGTACCC
>CAYOCZ010000515.1:0-2478 GCA_964402475.1 uncultured bacterium
CGGCGTGATCGTTCAGTTCGGCCTCGCACTGGAGCAGGCCGCGGCGGGCCATCATTGGTGCGGTGCGGAGTTGGGCAATCGGCTGTACCTGTGCGACGGGCAGACGCAGGGCCTCTACGGTGATGGGAACCTGGTCGTTCAGGACGACGGGGTGGGCGCCCTTGAGATTCGGCGGATGGGGATTGTGGCGCCGACGTTCGCCGCGACCTCGACCCCGGGCGGCGGCGTGGGTCTGTGGACGGCGGTATACGGCTATACGTATCGGATAGTTTACTGGAACGACACGGATGCGGTGCAGTCGGGCTATCACGAGATCACCGACACCGGCCCGTTCGCACTGCTGACTCAGATCGACCTGGCGGTTATGACCGCGAGTGCGGACCCGCAGGTAACGGACAAGCGCATCTACCGGAACGTGGACGGCGGGACGGCGTTCTACCTCGTGACGACACTGGCGGACGGCACGACCGTCTACGCGGATACGACGACCGATGCTGACCTTGTGCTGAACACGCCGCTGTACGCGTACCGTGAGCAGCCTCAAGGAGCGTTCGACATACTGGTGGAGCAGGGCGGGCTTCTGTTCGGGGTGTATTCGACGATCACCACTCAGGTGTACGCCAGCGACAGTAGCCACGGGGACCACTGGAACTCGGAGATTTACCAGAATGCGGGCCAGCGGATTCGGGCGCTGACCTCGATGCTGCAAATGGTGCTGGTGCATTGCGAGCAGAGCTTGCAGCATTGGCGGGGTCCGTACACGCCGCGGGCGCCGTACCCCATGGAGATCCGATGCGAGCGGACGGCGGGCGCATATTCTCAGCATGCGGCGGTGGCCTTGGAAGGCCGATGCCTCTACGTCAACGAGAGCGGGATCCACTCGCTGTCGAGCAACTGCCCGGCGCCGGTTCATCCGAAGATACTGCGGACGTGGCAGGCGATTGACCAGAGCCTCCTGTGCCGGGTGTACGGCTGCTACCATCGGGACGGTGACGGGAACGAGAGCGTCCTGTTTGCGGTACCGGGCGATGCGACGGTAGAAGCGTGCGACCGGATGCTGGAGTACCACCTGGCGACGCACGCGTGGGGGACGCACACGAATGTGTGGCCGCACGTCGTATCGTCGATCCTGAACGCCGCTGGAGCCCGTGTGACCTACGTGGGGACGGACACGGGGGCAGTGTTCCAGTGGAACGACGGCGACTACGACGGGACTGTGGCGACGTATACGGGGACGGCGACGGCGGGCGGTGCGGACACGCTGACGGACGCCCTGGCGGCGTTCCCGGCGGCACTGCACGGGCTGGTGGGCGGGCCGGTGACAACGCTGACGGGCACGGGCTTGGGGCAGACTCGGCAGCTGCGGCTCAGTACGGCGAACGTGCTGACGGTGACGCCGGGCTGGACGGTGGTACCGGACGCGACGACGACGTACATCGTGGGTGCGATCGCGGCTGACTGGCAGTCGCAACCAATATTCTTCCCGTCAAGCCCTCGGCATCAGATAGCGCAGTTGATGTCGTGGGAGTGGGTTCAGTTCACGGTTCGGCCGGTAACGGGTGCTGACGCGCTGGTCGAGTATAAGCTGGTGAATCAGCCCGACGACGACACAACCGATTGGACGACGCTTGGCACATTAGACTGCGACTCGACCGCGGCCCAACGGGTCCGGTTCCCCATGACGGGGCATCGAGGTCGGTTCCTCTACTTGAGGATACGCAGTGCCATAGCTGGCGACGCCTTCATCGTCCAGTCGGTTTCTATTTCAGCGAAGCCTCACCCTCAGGATGCGCGGACATGAGCGGAGTGCGATACGATCCGAGAGGCATCCCGGCGTGCTGGAGCGACCTGGCGACGCCGGTGGGCGAGTTGTGGCCGAGCGCGCCGGAAGCGGTGCGGGATATGCTGGTGTTCGATCCGGGCGCGTTGCAGGCGCTCGACGACGTAGGGAACAACCTGCGCGAGTTGCAGGGCATTCTGCAAACGCGCGTGGCCGACGAGGGGGGCAACATTGACAACTGGGACCCGCCCGTCCAAGACGACCCGGAAGACGGGGACGAAGACACCGAGACCGAAACCGGCCCGGTGCCGCACACGCAGCTCGAAGGCGAAAGCGGCCCCGCGGTGCCCATCCCCGGCACGGGGAACGTCGTGACCGTGGAAGGGGCGGCAGTCGCAGGCTCGGAGTCCGACTACACCGAAGACGTGCTCATTACGACGCGGAGCGGGCCGGGGAATACGGTGGAACTGACGGCCAAGCGCACGGCCGTGGACGTGCCGACACCGGCTGAGTGGGGGGCCGAAGGGTCCCTCATGGCGACATGGACGCTGCGTACTGGTTATTCGGGCGGGAACACTGGCGCGGTTGGCGCTATCTCCGGCCCGACATCCGGCGTGGCTATCCGGTCGTTCAACCCGTACGTTGTTAGCGGAATCATTTACGGCAAGGCCACGTTGACCGCGGCGTTCTGGCAGTAC
>CAYOCZ010000516.1:0-2461 GCA_964402475.1 uncultured bacterium
ACCAACCTCCATCCCTCAGCGATGCGCGGCAGAATGACAAGCATCGCCCCAAGCCCCACCAGCACCGCCGAACCCGTGCCGAACGTTTTGACCAGCATCCCAGAAAGCTTCGGGTGCTCATCGGCCCAGTGCTTCCAATGCCCAACGGCATCCGAGGCCTTCAGCGAAAGATCGGTCAGCCCGGGAATCAGGTCCTCCCCCACAACACGCACAAGCCCCAAGCTCGCATCCTTCAGGTCTGCCGTGGCGTCCTCGAAGGCCTCGGCCTTCTTGGTCGCGTTCGTGCTGAACTCCAACCCGAGATCCCGCGCCCGTTCCTGCAGTTTCTCAATCCCTGCCGCTCCGTCTTCCAGCATCGGCAGGAGCATCGTGCCCGCCCGCCCGAAGACTTCCTGCGCGACGGCTGCTCGCTGGGTGTCACTCTCGAGCTTCGACATCCCGTTGGCCGCTTCGCGCAGGAGCTGGTCTGCGCTCTTGAGCTCCCCGGATGCGTCGTGGACGTTGACGCCGATGGTCTTCCAGGCGTCCTCTGCGGTCTTCAGGCCGCGCCCTACGTCCGACGCCGATCGCTGGGCGCGCCGCAAGGCGGTCTCCAGGTTGGAGAACGATGCGCCGCTTCGTTCCGCCGCGTAGCTGAGGGTGGAAAGCTGCTCGACGGAGACGCCCAGACGACGCGACGCCTTCGCCATTTCGTCGCCCATCTTAGCTGTCTGCTTGACCATCCCCCCGAGCGCGACCATGCCCGCCGTGCCCGCCATCATCAACGACCTGCCCAGGCGGGTCGCCTTCTGCGAAAGTGACGTCAGCCCCGTGCCTGCGCGGTCATCGAGTTTCGCCAGGATGGAGAGCTCGAACTTCTTGCCGGCCATGTCCGCCCTCACTTGTTGCGGTTAGCGACTTCGTTCTGCGCCTGTATCAACGCCAGCCAGCGATTCACGACTGCGGCGGGTTCGGCGAGTAGTTCCTTGCGTGTGTAGCCTGGAAGCTCTCTGAGCAGGACAAACATCATCAGGTCATCCGGCGGCTCAGCCACGATCCTGCCCTCAGCGAAAGTCCGCGCTATGTTTGACCAGCGCCGCCCGTGAACGACGCCACCACTTCCCCCACGTCAAGTACCTGCAACCAGAGCATCCGAACGAAGTGGTAGGGCAACCTGCCGATGTTGTCCTCGGTCAGGTCCTTGATGGCATTGCCTTCCTCGTCCACGAGATTCTCAACGCGCACCACGAGGTTGACGAGCTTCTTCTTCACATGGGGGATTTGGTCCATAGCCAGTTCCGGCCAGTCCTTGACCTCGTCTCCAAGCTGCTGATACTCGTCGAAGCCGAGACGGATCAGCACCTTCACGTCCCCGACGACGAGCGTGGTCAGGTCCTCTCCCAAGCGCATGTCTCTCTCCCTCTACGTGATTGCGGCATCCCAAATGCCGAGGTCGTTGTGATCGGACTCGAACGTGACCTTCCAGAGCTTCTCATCGGCGCCGGAACCGCCGAGGTCCTGCGGTACGCCAACCGGGTGCAGGCCCACGCCGCCGCCGGTCATATCGAGCGTGAAGGTGTCGCCCGCCTCGTTGTGTGCGATGAAGATGAAGCCGACTGCCGGCACATAGTCAACGGTCAGGTCGATGCCTGTGGGCAGACGCACCTCAAGGTCGAGGCTGACTTCCTGGATGCCTGGATCAAACCACTCAACCCAGCGTCGCGTGTCAACGACCAGATTCTGGTCGAGGCTGGACTTGGGCACGAGCCCGTTGTTCAGCCGCGCCGTGAATCGTTGGGCTTTGTACGCCACGCCGCCGAGTAGCAGAGAGGTTGTGAACCAGGAGAAGATCAGGTTGGACGCCTTCAGCGCCGAGTTCGGGGTTGCGATGTTGAGCTTCGATTCTTCGAGGGCCTTCCAGTTGTAGGTCACGATCACCGGGCCCTCGACGTCGCAACTGATCTCGCAGGAGTCCATGTAGCAGCTCTCCTGCAGCCGACAGCCGTCAATCTCGGAGAGCACGCCCCCCTGTATCTTCGGGATGACCGGCGGGAGTGCCGGCACTGTTGCCCGTTGAACGAATGGTAGCAGGTCTCCCCCCTGCAGGTAGCATGGGGCATTTCCGTTGGAGGCGACGATTCCCCGGATGATAGAATCCTGCCCCCCGATCCCATCGAGGTGTGTAGGTTCGCCTCCCTCATGGCCCAGCTCACCGCCATGCACGCGGTCAAAGCGCACCCAACCGCCGCCCGTATCATGCTCCGCGAAGTCGCTCAGTGCCGTATATCCGGCCATGATCGCTCACTCCTATATCTCGTCCTCGAACGTCACGTCAAAGCCGATGACCTCGACCTCGAAGGCCTGGTCGCTCTCGTCGCGAATCGTTACCGCCTCGCTGCCCCCTGCCAGGCCCTTGCCCCAGTAACCAGGATTCAGCGCGTTCGCAGCCAGGCACCGATAGACGTTCGCCGCGAGGATAGAC
>CAYOCZ010000517.1:0-2456 GCA_964402475.1 uncultured bacterium
CTTCTACTGCTGCTGTCTGATGGCGCTCGAAGCCGGGTTTCTCAACAGCCCCACACTTCCCCAATTTCTAGTCCGAAGCGCGTCAAGGAGTGTTCGAAAGGAACTGGGACAGGCACCCTACTTCGTCAAGCTTCGGGACATCTTGGCATCTTCCGCCCGCCCACCTGGGAATTCCAGATTGAAGATTGTCGATTGTAGATTGGCCGACCCCGAGGCAGATTGACATCCCCGCCCATCCGGAGGCATTTCAGATTGTAGATTGCAGATTGGCCGACACCCGAGTCAGATTGACATCCCCGCCCGCGAGTCTTAGAATCCGGCCATGCTAGGGCAGCTTATGCTGGCAGTCCTGCTCTTCGGCCCGACCACCGGACTCAGCACGGGCCGAGCGCAGACGCGGTGGCTACCGGCGGTCTGTGGCCAGCACGCAGCAGCAGAGTCTGCCAAGCCCGGGAAGAATGGGGGCCAGCAGGCAGACGGCGGCCAGTTCCAGCTCTATCTGCGCAGAGCCACCGGTAGTCTCAAGGTGCAGGGCCGCGCCAGTTGTGACACCTACCAGATTTACTTCCACGTACCAATTTCCTTCTACGAACAGGCACCGGTGCTGCTTCAGGTGACCTGCCCGGAGATGATCGACTACCACTTTGTCCGCGAGGACCCGCCCAACCTGCTGGTTGCGGCCCGGATGTTAAATGCCAACAGCGCCACGCTCGACTGGACGTCCTGGGTCCTCGTGAGGCAGAACACGTACCCGGACCTTCCAGCGTACGTCCCGATTCCCGCACCGGGCGGACTACCGGATTCGGTGCAGCAGTGGCTGGACACTACCGACTGCTGTCAGGTCTCGGCTCCGATAGTCCAGTTCAAGGCCGACTCGATTCGCGACACCACGACCAATCTGATGAAGCTCGCCCAAGACATCTGCGACTTCTGCCACGATATCCCTGACACGATGCCGCACGCACCCGGTAGTTGTGACGCCGAGTATGCCCTGAAGTGGGGGAACTTCTGTACCGGGCGCGCTCATGCCGCTGCCGCGCTGCTGCGGGCCAATGGCGTCCCGGCCAGGATTCTGCTGAACATGCCAGTCGGGTATACAGTCGACATGCACTGGATAATCGACTACTACGTTCCCGGCTATGGCTGGGTCAAAATGGAGAGCGCTTGGGGAACAAACCCGGTGCCACCGCACGACCATCTGGTCGTGCGTGCCTGCAACGCGGCAGACGAGTTCCCGGTCTGGACACCGTACGGTGTGGAATCCGAGTGGCACAGTTCGGACACCGCGTATGACATGTATACTCCCGATTGGGGTCTCGCACACGGCGCCTACTCCGTCCTCTCGGTTACGGACTCGCGCGAGCGGATAGACCACGCTATTGCGCTTGCCGACTCGGTGTACGGCTTCTACACGTCGTACTGGGGCATCAGTCTGTCTCCGGCCGAGTCCGCGGTCTTCGCGGCCGCGCTCAGCCATCAAACAATGGCTCTCAGCTGCCTCCAGTCGGGCGAGCTGCTCGGCTTCACGTCTGCGATGCAGGCGGCGCTGGCAGACTACCAGGGGGTCATTCCCGCCCCAGTAGAGACCCTGTACTCCGAGAGCTTCGAAGATGGTCCGGCCGGTTGGACCCATGGCGGCGGGCAGGACGAGTGGGAGCTG
The DNA here is from genome assembly GCA_964402475.1 of uncultured bacterium. GTDB lineage: Bacteria > Hydrothermota > Tepidihabitantia > Tepidihabitantales > Tepidihabitantaceae > UBA2258. The sequence goes on from CAYOCZ010000517.1 coordinate 1,661, forward strand.
GGCGAGCCGTCATACGGCCCGGCGAGCGCACACTCGGGCCGGAGTTGCTGGGGCACGAACCTCGACGGGCCGTACGCGAACGACGAAGACTGCTGGCTGGCGTCGCCGCCGATTGACCTCTCAAGTCTCGTTTGCGCCGACCTCAGCTTCTGGATCTGGAATTCCGTCCAGGACGTCTCCAACTACGTGGACGACCCGGTATGGGTCGAGGTGTCCGTTGACGGTGCGTCGTTCCGTCCGCTGTCCAGCCTGATGGGCGGCGTGACTGACGACCCGGAGATAACGTCAGTCGGGGGCTGGAGCCACGTCCTTCTCGACCTTTGCCAGTACCTCGGCAATACGGTGCAGTTCCGGTTCAGATTCAGGTCCGACGGCGACGTGGTCTTCGCGGGCTCTTACGTCGATGACGTTCAGGTCGTTGGCAGGAGGACTAGGCCGCAGTCTGTCGTCCGGGGCGCGCTTCACCAGCCAGCAGCCGTAAGCCAGGGGCAACAAGCAGCAGTCTTGCTGGACATCAGCGGTCGCAAAGTGATGACTCTGCAGCCGAGCGCGAACGACGTGAGGCGGTTGCCGGCCGGCGTCTACTTCGTGCTGGCTCCGTCGATCGAGGGAGGGAAACCGACCACTGCCGTCCGCAAGGTCGTGGTGACGAGGTAGGTCATTGGGGGAAGAGAAGGACACTTCCCAATTTCTAGTCCGAAGCGCGTCGACGTGATGAACCAGAGACAGGCACCCTATTCCGGGAAGCTTCGGGACATCTTGGCAGATTCCGCCCGCCGATTTGACATCCCCGCCC
>CAYOCZ010000518.1:0-2451 GCA_964402475.1 uncultured bacterium
GCGGTAGAGTTCGCGTAGGCGTGCGTCCAGACTCCGGGGTAGCAGTAGATGGACCCGCCGTCCTGAACGCCAACCGCGAAGTGCTTTCGCCCATCCTCCATCGGGGTAACATCCACTTCGGTATGCAGGTCGGGCTGCTTCAGTCCGGCGAGGAGGGCTTCCTCGATCTGCGCGTCAACGAGGTTCTGGATGCGCTCTTTCTGCCGCTCAATCTCGCGAGTCAGTTCGGCAACCTGCTGCTGGAGGGCAAGAAATTCCTGGGCGTCGCGCTCGATCGCGACGGGGACCTCGGGGCTATCGAAGCCGTCCGGCATTACACGCTCTCCATTTCGACGTACCACATCACGACCCCAACGTAGCGCCCCCACGAACCGCCAAAGCTGGAGTTGGTTATGGTGTTGGCGTCGGGCGTCTCATCCCCAACGTCTGTTTCTCCCTTTGCGAACGCTTCCGCCGCACTCGCTCCGGCTGAAATCCGCTGTCCCCAACAGTACTTGTGGTATCCGGTGACGGCCTTCGTTACACTGTTGTGAATCGGCGTCCGCTTGTAGAAAGGCCCGTACACCCCATAGTTTATCGCGCTGGTCGGGTAGTACGCCCCGTCTGCGGCCGTGATCCGCACCGTGTACGTCTTGGGAGACGTGCGCTGCTCATGGGGGTCAAACCCAGTCCCGATGTACCCGGCCGGGAAACCATCGCGAAAGTCGTCACCGGCTGGGTGATACGTCGATGCCGACAGGTCGCCTATGTTCGCGTCGACGTCGGCCGCCAGGGCAATCATGTCTGCCTCGGAGATGTTGCGCCACACGACAACCTGCCGCCCCGGTATCACTTGCCCGGTGGCCGCGATGGTTGTCGTGGCAATGCCGCTCTCGACCATCTTCGCGTTGGCAAGGGAGTTGACCTTGATTTCTCCGGCCTGGAGGCTTCCCGCCCCGCTCCCGGTCTCGGCATAGGACTTCGAGCGCAACGCGTGCCCGCTGCTCTGTCCTAGCGCGTCGAACTCACTCTGCAGGTCGGCCGTGGGCACTCCGTTGACGCGCAACGCGCGCTCGAACAGCCGGCCGTCCGTGGTCCCCGCCTCCCCGGTGACGCGCTTGTCCGTCCAGTCCTTGTCCCACGTGACCTTGCGGAACAGAACCGAGAAGTTGGCCGTGCCGGGTTCCGTGCGGTCGTCCCAGCGATGGTCGGCGTACTCCCACGCGGTCAAGGTGGTCTGGTACAGGGCAAGGATGGTCGCCTTGAGCTCGGCCCTCGTGAACGCCTCGCAGACCCCCCGCGTGGTGTCGTCGGGCTTCAGGTTGCGGAAGGTGACGCTTGCGGACTCGCCGACGCCCTCTTCGATCCCGAAGAGGTTCAGGGCCTGGCGCCCGTAGGCGTAGCGCCCGGTCAGTGCGGAGAGAGCGGCGATGTCTGCCGGGGAGTAGACCCCGTAAAGAACCTGCGTGATTCCGTGGTCCGCATCGCGCGGCTTCGAGTAGTATGCCTTGACGTGGCGGAACTCGCCTTCGTGGGTGTCCTTGGTCTGTCCCGTGCGGGTCTTCGGATCCGTGACGTAGATCCCGGCCGTCATCACGGAAGTTCCGTCGTCGGCGGATGCGTAGGTATCAAGCCAGTCGATGGCGGCTTGAGTGTGGTTGTCCCACGACCTCGACCAGTGGCGAATGAGAACGTGCGTTCCGAGCACCTTGTCCCACTCGTCGCGCAGGACGCTGCACGCCCCCTCGGCAATCATCTTGCGCGCCACTCTTGTACCGTCACCCATTGGAAACCCCCAGGTAGATCAGGGCCATCTTCATGAAGTGCTGTGATTTGGCCACGTCCGGACTGTCTCCGGCCTCGCACTGCCACAGCCAATGCTGCACCAGGGCGCACACCGCGTCGAAGTACAGGTGCTCCTGTGAATCCAGAAAGACGAACGAAGAGGTTGTCGCGTCGATTGTCGTCGCGTCGCGCGTGTCGTTTCCGTCTGCGTCAAGCAGGGCTGTCGGGCACTGGCCGACAATGAACCGCTGGGCGAACGCGCAGGCCGGGACGAAGTGGGTATCGTCGTCCCACATTTCGTCCGTGGCGTCCGTGTCGTTTACCTGCGGGCGTACGGCGCTGATGATCTCAGAAACGAGCATTACGAAGCCCTCCTTGTCCGGTAAACGTCGCGCACCTGGATCTTGTCATACGACGTGAGCCAGCGCTTCTTGTCCAAGAGCAGGAACCACTGCTGTGGTCGCTCGTACGAGTACTTCTCAACGCTGAACTCCGAATACCCCACGACGGAACCGTTCATCACGATACCGCGCGCCTCGTCGATGTGGCTTGTGTGGTGGTGGCCGAACACGTCCAGAACGGCGTTATCGGTCTTGTTCCAGATGTCCACCTTGCGGCCGGCGGGGATGAGCGGTCCACCAACGCCACTGATATAGCTGATGGCGTCGCCATGGTGAGCCCGGACGA
>CAYOCZ010000519.1:0-2435 GCA_964402475.1 uncultured bacterium
ACATCCGGGTGTGGATTCCGGAAGACGTCTCTACCTTTCAGTTCCGGCTCAAACTGGGCGGCATCAAGGACTACGGGCGCAAGTTCGACATGTGGCAGGGCATCGCCTGGTCCGGCCCCATTACCCTTACAATCAGACCCAAGCCCTAGCGCGGGCTGCCGCGCGCGTCGGGAATCGCCTGCCGCACCGCCGGGATTCCCGCCGCCCCGACATGCATCGGAGTCATGTTCTGTACTGCGCCACTGTGAATCCCCACTGGGCTCCTTGCCAAGATTGTGCTTGACAGCCGGTTGCGCGGGCCGATAATCCAAGAGTCCGGTTTGGGAAGGTGCCTGCGCCAAGTCATGCGTTCCGGGGTGACGCCGCACGCCGCCGACCATGTCGGTTGCATAGAGGCAGCGATTCGTTCCGGGCGCAGCCACGCAGCGCGGTGCCTATGCCGGATAAGGAAGGTCCGATGAACGTCAGGTCAGAAAGAGAGCCGCTGGTGTCACTCAGACCCTACGTGGCGCTCTTGGTTCTGTCGGTCGGTTGTTTGTTCGCGCAGAGCTCGACTGATTGGTTGACGCGCGCACCCATTCCGCACAAGTTGTCTGGGTTCTACTGCGCATCAGACATGGTGTTAGTGAGGCGCCCTGAATCAACGTTCGTGTTTCTGTGCGTCAATGGCGACAGTGTCTCTTACATCAACGCTTACTGTCCACAGCGAGGGACTTGGTCCGGCGACCTTTCTTCCCTCCCGCGGGCGACGAACATCGCCTTGGCATACGCAAGAGACGCGATGAGGATGTACGCGATAGGGTACTTCCCTCAAACTAGCGGCAATCACAATCGGTTCTACACTTACGTCTTCGATTCGCCGTCGGGTTCAAGCGGAACTTGGTCATCAGAAGTCCTACCCTTCAGTCTTGATCCCGATGATGGGGGTACCATGATGACCTATCGTCGGAACCGCGACTTAGCCCCGCTGTATGCAATACCGGGCTGGCTGTACGCTGCCGCAGGGTCGTGGAAGAACAACTGGCTCTGGCGCTATCCGATTCCCCACCCCGGTGACGCTGCTGTGGACGGGTATAGCCCCGGCGACACGGCAGTGATAGCCGATGCGACGCCTCATTTCGTCTGGCCATCAATCCCGGGTGCGCTGGAGTACCGCATCAAAGTAAGCTCAGAATCGTTACTCAGTACGGCTGAACTGGACACAGTGACGGTCGATACCACGTTCCAGGTTCCCGAAACATCGCCTCTCACGAATGGTCAGCACTACTGGCAGACTTCGTACTGCGATTCGTTGGGGAACTGGACGGCTGGGTCTGTGTTGCAGTTCACCCTGACGGCCGGATGGGAGAGGATTGACAGCATTCCCCTCCCGGGTCTTGATCCCTGGCTTTTTACTAACATGACCCTTAACTACACATGCAAGGGGCCCACCTGGCCGAAGCAGGAGAGCCTCTGGGTCACTACCGGGTCTATTTGGGCCGAACAGATGTACGTGTACTCAATACACGACGGCACATGGAGCACTTTCCCCTTGAAGCATGGTTGCCCTTACCGTCAATACAAGAACGACATGATGGCATCAGCGCCGAGTGACTGGAATCTGGAGGAGTCCAAGCAGGTATACGCGGTGCTCGATACCACGGATACCACCGAGGGTCACCACTGGAAGATTGACCTGGCGGCGAAGGACTGGGTGAAGATCGATGTTCCCTTTCCTGGCGAGCCAGGCTACTATGCTCGTCTCGTATTCGATGCGGAACTTGACACTCTGTACGCCACGGCCGGGGAAGATACGAATCTCTTCTACGCGCGGTGTCCCGGGAGCGGAGACGGACAGCAGGCAGACACCAATGGCCCGCTGTCTCCTGGGTTGACCGCAACCGCGCGCGGTGGCGTTGTGTCTATTCGATACTCCTTGTCCGCGCCGGAGCGCGCCCGACTCGACGTCTTCGACCCGGTCGGACGCAAGGTGCTGTCCCGCGACATAGGCGAGCAGTCCACCGGTGAGCATTACGAGCAAGTCACACAATCCGCACTCGGCGCGCATGCCGGGATTCTTTTGCTCAGGCTTACCCACGGCACCACGACGGAGCGGGCCAAGGTTGTCGTCTTCTAAAGACCCGGACATGCAAGGTTCTGTCACGTGACGGCCCTGCTAGTTGCTTCGCTGCTGACAGGTCAGGTGCACGTCGACACGGTGGTGCGGCTCGCGTTCGTGCCGGGCGACATTATGTATGTCGAGTCGACCGATCGGCTGCTGGCCTTTAGCGCCGCCCACGAGTCGCTCTATGTTCTCAACTGCTGCGACTACTCAATCGACGAGGTCATACCCCTGAATGGGCACTTCAACACGGGTGTCTATTGGGCCTACAACCGGCTGCGAGACAAGTACTACATGGTTACCATCACCCCAGATGAGTTGATGGTCTTCGACC
>CAYOCZ010000520.1:0-2428 GCA_964402475.1 uncultured bacterium
TCAGGGTTGTTGCTGCCGCGGTAGTCTTCCCAGACCACGAGGTAGTTCGTGCCGTCGAAGGCGAGGGCCGGAGCGAACTGGTCCTTGGACGCCGTCGAAATGGCGATGTCGAACGTGTCAAGCACGGTGCCGCCGGCCGTGACTCGCGTCCCGTAGACATCGGGCCAGACGCTCCGGCGACCGTCTTCCCAGACTACGAGTAGGTTGGTGCCGTCAAAGGCGATGGCCGGGTCGTACTGACCGTTCTGCGCCTTCGTGACTGCAAGACCATTGGAGTCGAGCACGGTGCCGTCCGTCTTGATCCGCGCCCCGTAGACATCTGGCAGGCCCGGCGTGTTGCGGTAGTCTTCCCAGACTGCGAAGAAGTTCGCGCCGTCAAAGGTCATGACCGGCCGGCATTGCCAGTTCACTGCCTGGCAGATAACGATGCCGTCGCTATTCAGCACATTGCCGTCGGTGTCAACGCGCGTTCCATAGAGGTCGTAGCTCTCGTTGCGGTAGTCCTGCCACATCACCAGGTAGTTGCCGCCGCCGAAGGCAAGAGCAGGATGGTACTGACGGTAGGGTGCATCCGAGATGACGATGCCATCAGGGTCGAGCACCGTTCCGTCGGACGTCATCCGCGCGCCGTAGATGTCGGGGTCATCCAGGCTGTTGCGGTAGTCCTGCCAAGCCACGAGGAAGTTCACACCGTCAAAGGCCAGTACCGGGTCGTACTGCCAACCTGGCGCCTGGGATATAGCGATGCCGGTCGGGTCAAGCACGTCGCCTGACGGCGTGACCCGTGCGCCGTAGATGTCGGTGCAGCCGTTGCGATCGTCTTCCCAGATTACCAGGAAGTCGGTGCCGTCGCACCCGATTACGGGAGAGAACTGGCTCCTCGACGACTTCGTGATGAGCAGGCCGCTCGGGTCAAGCACCGTGCCGCCGGGCGCAACTCGAGTCCCGTAGACGTCCGGCTCTCCGGTCACGCTGCGCTCGTCCTGCCAGACTACGAGGTAGTTCGCACCCCCGAAGCCGACAAAGGGTGCCAGTTGTGAGTGCCCGGCCGTGCCGGACATCGCAATGGCGGTGTCGAGCACCGAGCCTTCGGGCGAGATCCGCACGCCCCAGATGCTGAACGATGCCGGCAGGCCAGAGACGTCGAGCCACGCCACCAGGAAGCACGTGCCGTCGCAGCCGATGGCCGGAGACACCTGGGCACTGCTCTCCCCTGCTGCGATGACGAAGCCTTCGGGATAGAACACAGTACCCTCCGGGCTGACGACCGTGCCATAGACGTCGTAGTCCTCCCGATTCCGGAAGTCATGCCAGACCACGAGGTAATCCGAGCGGCCGAAGCATACGGCGGGCCCGGCCTGCGTACCTGCCGCGAGCGAGATCGCGAAGCCGCTCGAATCCAGCAATGCGCCCTGCGGGGTCATCCGCGCGCCGTAGATGTCGTACCAGACCGAGTCGCGGTTCTCTGTCCAGACCACCAGGTAGTTCGCGCCGTCGAAAGCAATCGCCGGCGTGTACTGATGGTAACTAGCGCGCGAAACGATGAGGCCCGCAGTATCAAGCACCACGCCGGCCGTCGTGACGCGCGCACCGTACACGTCGGTGGAGTCGAGGCCCCAGCGCTCGTCCTCCCAGACGACGAGGAAGTTCGTCCCGTCGAAGGCAACGTCAGGGTCGCGCTGGTCGTTGTTTGCCTGAGTGACGAGGATACCGGCGGGGTCGAGCACCGCGCCGCCGGTCGTCACCCGCGTGCCGTAGATGTCATAGGCATGTCCCCGGCGGTAGTCGTCCCACACCACCAGGAAATTCGTCCCGTCGAAGGCGAGGGCGGGATTCCTTTGGTCGTACGCCGCCTGGGTGATCACAAGGCCGTTCGGGTCAAGCAGGACACCGTCCTGCGTCAGCCGCGCACCAAGGATATCGGAGTAGTTGCCGCCGCGCTGGTCTTGCCAAACCACGAGGAAATTCGTGCCGTCGAAACCGACCGCGGCTTCGGTCTGGCTGCCCGGTGCGGGCACTGTTGCGTTGTTGGTGTCGAACAGGAACTCGCCACCGTCCACAAACTGCTCGTCGCTGACTGCGGGCTCCTCGGGGCCTTCGGCTGTCGGATGGCTCGGGAATCGGTGCCTTTGTCTGCCTGGGACGAGCTGCGAATCGCCGGAGCGTAGTTCGCTAGTGCCGCTGTGGGTGCGGACTTGCCGGACCACGTCGTCCGGGTCGAACCCGGGCCGCGAAGCGGCGACCGGCTGGGCCGTCGTCTGCAGCGACCGGCCGCTGACTGCCGACAGGCAGCAGCAGATTGCCAACAGCACTACCAATGGCCGTACGGCCCGGATGTGTGGAGTGAAAGCCCGACTGTGCGGACCACCGACATGGTAGCGCAACATAGCGCACCTCCCAAACGGAACAGAACCTCGCACTGCATGGC
>CAYOCZ010000521.1:0-2425 GCA_964402475.1 uncultured bacterium
CCCCCCGCCCCCGATGTCTGGCTGATGCCTATCGTCGAAACCTGCGAAGGCATGTTTAACGCCGCGGCTATCGCCAAGGCCTCGCCACGAATCGTTGCACTGACCTACGGGCTCGAAGACTACATCCTCGACCTCGGCGGCATCAAGACCCCGGCCGGACTCGAAAGCCTCTGGGCGCGGTCCCAAGTCGCGAACGCGGCCAAGGCTGCCGGTGTCCAGGCAATCGACACTGTGTTCGCCGACATCGAAAACATGGACGCCCTGCGGGCGAGTTGCCGTACCGCGAAAGAACTAGGGTTCGAGGGCAAAGGCTGCATTCACCCGCGCCAGGTCCAAGTTGTGAACGACGAGTTCACGCCGTCGGCCGCGGAGATTGAGAGGGCACAGAGGATTGTCCTGGCATTCAGGGAAGCGCAGGCCCAAGGTCGAAATGTCGCCACCGTCGGGTCGAAGATGATAGACCCGCCGGTCGTGGAGCGTGCCTTGCGCACGATCGCCATGGCGATCTCTTTCGGTCGCCTCTCCGCTGACTGGGACAAGGCCTTCTAGTGCCACTGGTCAAGAACGCGCTCGGCCGCCTCGTCCCGACCGAAGTCAACGGCAAGCCGGCAGTACCGTTCCAAGGCGTAGGCAAGCACCGGCCCAGCGGCCGCAAAGCCTGCCCGCCCATCCCGACCTGCCTCGATTACCCCGAAGACGGCAACAAGGTCGTACAAGACCTCAAGACTGCGTTGGTGAGTGCCGGCATACGCAACGGCATGACCATCTCGACTCATCACCACTTCCGCGACGGCGACACACTCCCGCTCCAACTCTTCGACCTCGGCGCCGAGATGGGCCTCAAGGACCTGGTTTGGTATCCGTCCGCGGCCTTCCCCTGCCACGCGCCGATCATGAAGCACCTCGACGCCGGCGTCATCCACCATATCGAGGGCAGCCTAAATGGCCCGCTGGGCGACTACTGCACGCAGGGTAGGATGCGTGGACTCGGCGTGCTCCGCTCCCACGGCGGCCGCGCACAGGCAATCCAGGACGGCGAAATCCATATCGACATCGCCGTAATCGCGGCCCCGACTGCCGACCAGTTCGGCAACGCCAACGCGGTCCACGGCGATACGGCCTGCGGCGTGCTCGGCTACGCCCCTGCCGACGTGACCTACGCCGACCGCACCATCGTAGTCACCAACAACCTCGTCCCGTTCCCCGCGATCCCCATCCAGCTCTCGGGAACGCACGTTGACATGGTCGTGCGGCAGGACATCATCGGCGACCCGAAGAAGATTGCCTCCGGCACGACCCAGATCACGCGCAGCCCGGACCGGCTCTACATCGCCGAGCTGACCGCGAAGTTCATCCGTGATTCCGGCATCATGCGCGACGGATTTTCATTCCAGGCCGGGGCCGGCGGCATACCGCTCGCCTTTGCCGTCTACCTTGCCGACATGATGAAGCAGGCCGGGGTCAAAGCCGGCTGGCTCCACGGCGGCTCGACCCGGTACCTCGTGAAGATGCTTGAAGACGGCCTCGCGCCCGCGCTCGTGGACGGCCAGGCGTTCGACCAGGACGCAATCCGCTCCATCGCGGTCAACCGCGGCCACATCTCCACGAGCCCATTGGTCAGCTACAACCATCACGCCAAAGGCAACTACATCAACCTGCTCGACGTAGCCGTGCTCGGCGCGACCGAAGTCGACGCGAACTTCAACGCCAACGTCGTCACCCACTCGGACGGCAGGCTGCTGCACGGCATCGGCGGCTGGCAGAACTGCATGCAGGCCCGCTGCACGATACTCTCGGTGCCGGCGATGCGCGACCGGATGCCGGTCATCGTCGACGAAGTGACCACTCTCTGCGCTCCGGGCGAACTCGTTGACGTCATCGTCACCGAACTCGGAATCGCCATCAACCCGCTGCGGCAGGACTTGCTTGACGCGGTCAAAGGCAAAGGCCTTCCGGTTCGGCCGCTTCAGGACATCAAAGCCGAGGTCGAGCGCATCTGCGGCAAACCGGCCCGGCCCAAGCTCACCGACAAAGTCGTAGCAGTGGTCAAGTGGATCGACGGCACGGTCCTCGACTCGGTCTACGAGGTAACCTGACCGGCGACGGTCGGCAGTCTACGGCTCACAGCACGCAGCCAGACTGCCGCACCGAAGCAGCTAGCGCTGCACGACGACTTTCCGGGTTCGACCCACGTCCGCCGCCCCACGCCTCTCATCCCTCAGGAAATAGACTCCCGGCTTCGGGTCCAGCACCCGCCTGCCCATCGCGTCGAAGATGACGCACGACGCAAGACGCCTGTTGCTCGACGCACCGGATAGAATCGTCGGCCCGCAATTCGCCGTTCGACGGTCGCCATTCGGCACTTCCTCTACTCCCGTCATCGAATCGCGGATTACCGAGATGGTTGCGCTGCTGTAGTTCGGCA
>CAYOCZ010000522.1:0-2416 GCA_964402475.1 uncultured bacterium
TTCGGCAGCCCGTCTGGTCCCGACCCGCGCTGGGCCGAGGTCGGCTCGGTCGCGGGAGGGTTCCGGCACCGGCGAGCGGGGATGTCAAATCGGCGGGCGGAATCTGCCAAGATGTCCCGAAGCTTCCCGAAATCGGGTGCCTGTCCCTGGTTCCGTCCCTAGTTCCCGCGTGAACGTGTCACTGGAGCTTCTGGTCTGCCCAAAGCTCATACTCGTAGCCCCAGATTCGATACAGTATGCGTAAGATACAGGGCTTGCCATCCAGCTGGAACCGATGTTCCATTCCAGTATCCCAGATCTTCCCGCTCCGCCTATAGATCTCCTTGCCATCGACAACAATGACTACCTTCCCGGTTATGACGGAGCTGTGTTCCACCCGTACAGTGTGCGGAGTATCGAGTTTCACGTTCCATTCCTTGACTGCCATGGCTCCTCCTTAGTGAGCGGGCCGCACTGATTGCCTCATTCCGGCTCGGCAAGTGGCTCGGACTTCATCGCGGACATAGTAGGTTTGCGGAACGGCGTGTCAAGTGGGCGGGCGGAATCTGCCAAGATGTCCCGACGCTTCCCGGAAGAAGGCGCCCGCCACTGATTCCTCTAATCCCTACAGATAGACTAGCTTCCGCGTGATTTTGGGGGACCATGCCACCTTCAGTTCGTACAGCATCGTAACGGCAGGGCCCCCGAAGGGCTTGAGGTCTTCGTGCGCCACTTCCCAAGCGCGCTCGATCCCATTGAAGCCGGATACGCGTGCTGCCGCGTGGAGTCTTGGCAGCACACACTCGGCCTTCTTAGGCCCCTCCCGGCAGGCGGTCTCCGTGGCGACTTTCCAGCAGCCTACAGACCATGCACCGATTACGCCTACGCCCATCGTCTTCCAGCGAGAGTCCAGCGCAAGTTCCTGCAAATCGGCCACGCCCTGGTCAAAGAACGTAGTGTCGCTGGACACTGCGAACTCGCGGCCTAAGAAGAAGAACCCCGTCACCGCCATCCTAGCATTCTCGGCCAGCCTTTCCTCGAAAGCTCTGCGGGCGAGTGTCCGGAGGACTATTGTCAACGCATGGTGACCGAGGTAGTAGCGTCTCACCGCGAACTCCTGTCCTATCATCATGACCGCTCTCTGCAGGGACCAGCACACACGATAATCGGTGCCCACTTTGAGTGCGATCCTGTGAAGGCACTCTACGAACTGCTGAGGCCCATCCGGGAAGTTGTCCCGCACTGCCCGAACAGAGATGTCAGTCAACCTGTCAATACCTACTTGGGCGAAGTCGTACTCCAGTGCCTGAGACGCTGCGGCTATGGTTGCTTCGACCTTGCAGAGCTTCTCGACCGAATCAACATGCCACATGTCGTCAGGTTTCTTCTTCGGCAAGAGCTGATCGAAGACCATCTGCGGCCCAAGCTGTCGAACACGCCACATTGCGAATGGAATGAGCATGAGTAGGCAATACGATGAAAGCAGTAGTGAAAACCCGCCCCAGACGACCCTGTCCTGAGGATTCGCGATCCCCTTGACGTACAGCGGCAGCAGCACCGCCGCCGCAAACGCAACCGACATCACATAAGTGAACGGGTCGAAGAACCTCGATGCAGCACCAAGTCCATATCGAGTTGAGAGCTGAGTCGCGACAAACGCTATCGAGAATGTAAGTGCAAAGGCGGCGGCCATAGCTTGCGCGTTCGCACTGAGCATGTACAGCATAGGTGTTCCCGAGCCATCGGGGCCGACAAGGTCAAGCCTTGGCAGGACTACGAAGCGCAGCGCGACTACAACGGTCGTCGCGAGAACCACGAGGAATTCCACGTCGTGGGATCTTCTGGACTTCCTGGACATGTGAGTCGCGATCTTCTTAGCGCGCTTCTGGATTGCGTCCATCATGCGCGCGCGCGACCTGGCCTGTCGTTTCTTCGTGGCCATCTGCCACTTCGCAACCCATGAGGCGCCGGTACTGGAGTCGCTGGTCCGGGGCTTCGGGGGTCTCGTGGCCATCTTACACTATTCCCGCCGCGCCACACGGGCAGGGTTCGGGGTTCACCATCAGGCGAATATTAACCGTGCGGTCGCAGATGTCAAGGCGGTGGGGAGAGGGCCTAGCGTGCTTCCAAGAACTCCCTGATGGCGGAGGCGGGGATGCACGCGGCGAGGCTCGCGCCATATGGCATGCGCGCGACTTTCTGTTTCGCATCGTCGATGATGCTGATGGTGTCCGCGGCCTGGGCAAAGGGGAAAAGAGGGACACTTCCCATATTTCGCGCCTCCGTCAAGGACGGAGAAGGCTCGCTCCTCATTACACCCGTAGAATAACCGGACTTTGGTCTGTGTCAAGTGCCTCCACCGCGCCGGGCGGCGGGCGGGTCTGGCTTCAAGAGTCGGCACCGGTGCCAAGACAGGAGCCAATGCCCGTGCCAATGC
>CAYOCZ010000523.1:0-2407 GCA_964402475.1 uncultured bacterium
ACAAGACCTGCAGCTCGACGTTCGCCGGCACCTTGAACCATAGGTGACGGCCGCCGGATGGGGTCTTCGCCGAAACCGTCTTCGGCTCGTCGAGCTGCAGGTCTTGTAGGAGTGCCTCCCAGGAGGAGAGGCCGTCCGCGTCGGCCTTGCAGTCGAGGTCAATGACTGCCAGACCCGACGGCCCGCAGGCCACGCCAATGGCGGCGTCGGGCCACTTGGCCCACCAGCGCCGGACCTGGTCAGCGTCAGTCGTGGCGACCTCCGGCCACTTCTTCAGCAGGGGTTTCTTGTCGTGGCCGCAGGGGAAGACGTGCAGGCCCTGCTTTGCGAGGGCGAGCGCGGCGAGGAGAAGCGCGCTATCGCCGAACGGGTCTGAGCCGTCCTCGGGCGGGGAGCTATCAGTCGAGTTCACCGCCAGGGGTTGACTTTTGCCGGGCAAAGCAGTATCATTAAGAGGCATTGAGGCAATGCTCCCGTCCTCCCGGCCGACCGCTCCAACGGTCGGCTCGGTTGTTTGTGTGGTGGTCATTCCTCTGGCGCTCCCTTAGGTCGCGCCCCCGGTTCGCGTTACTCCTCCACAGGATGATCCGTGAGCGGCAACTTGGCCTGGCCAAGGTGGGCGAGGTCATCGTCAAGCGGGAAGCTCACGATGAACCCGCCCCCATCGCCGATGACGACCCAATCCGGGCGAATCGGCATCCCGGTCACAATGTCCGCGAGCTCCGCGGGCAACCTTACCTGCGCATAAGTCCGCGGAAGCGGCTTACCGGTCAGCTCGTCACGAACCAGGGTGTTAAGCCCCACACCGCGAACTTCCCCTCGCAGAATCGCGCGAATGCGTTGAAGCGGGATACCTACACGGCGGAGTCTCGCCGCCCACAACGCCGCGTGCGTTGCGACAGGCGACCACTGGGACCTTCGGCCCCGCTGCCCATCCGGTGCGGCCGGAATCAGCCCCGTAGAGACCCAGTGCTGCAAAGTGCGAGGCGAGAGGGCGAGCCGACGAGCAATCTCCAAAGTAGTCACCCGATCCGTCTCCTCGACGCGTAATATGCTGAGGCACTTGCGATTATAATAGGTCGCGCCAAATAATGCAAGAGGCTCAACATCTTTTTCGGCAAGTTTTTTTGGAGCTGGGGGCCATGTGGCTGGCCCCCAGGCTCCTATCTCCCACCGTGTGGGGACGAATCCTCCGCGCGGACCGGGGAGTACGCGCGTTTCACGGTCGGAGAATGGGCATGACGAACTTCACCTCGCCCCGCCGCGGCGGTTCGGTCATCGTGATGAGGCCCTCGTCCCGTAGGGCCCGCAATGCCCGCTGCACCGTCACTACATGCGTCGTCCTCACGGCCAATGGCGAGCAAAGGCTGTAAACGGACTGTGCCAACGTGACCGCGCTATAGTGCTCCGCCGGCGGCAGGTGATCGCCTCGCCCAGTCCCGTTCCCGAGGAGGTCGAGCAATCGCTGCTGACACCAGTTCCGGTTGGCGAATCGTCCTCGTCTTCGTGTGGTCGCCATCGTCGTTCCTCCGATCTCCGAGGGGACCGCCGGGGGTCACAAGTCCCCGGCGGCCCAGGCGGGTGCGCGGAAAGCAGGAATGGACGCACCGGCCTACTTCCTCGGCGTAGGCGTCCGGCGCACCTGGCCGGACGCGGGAAACATCATCATCGGCCTCGCAAGCGCCGCCACCAGGACCGCTTGCCCTCCTCCGGGGCCGGTGGCAGTGCCCGTTGGTACTCGGCCACCTGCGTGGTCAGCCGCTCGATCTGCGCCCGGAGGTCTGCGTTCTCGTCCCGGATCGCCTGGACAAGCACCGGCCTGAGCTGCTCTACGACCGCCTGGACAAGCGCCTGTGTGTCCAGGACATTGCTCCCCATGATGTCAACTTTGCTGTCCAGCTTCCGGCCCTGGTCAAGTTCGGCCTTGAGCGCCGTTACAGCGTCCAGGTCAATACGGTAACGGAAGCCCGTAGCGGTCTTCTCGGCATGGACAGCCGCCTGGTCAAAACGCCCCTGCTTGAGGTAGCGCCGGATGGTCTTCTCCGACCGTTGCAGCTCCTTGGCTACCTGCCCAAGGGTCAGCCCTTCCACCTGGTCATGCGTCGTGTCCAGCTTGTCCAGGCCGAACACCCCCGGTGTGTAGAATGGCGGGTTGCGGACTACATCCCAGACGGACCGGACGCCATAGAGCGATTCTAAGGGCCTAACTCCTTGGCGGACGGACCAGAGACCGTCTCCATCGGCTGCGTCGCCCTGGCCTGGCGCTCATACACGCGCTTTCGGCAGGCAGGGCACCGCGCGTGCCAGTGCTTGAAGCCCCGGCCACAATGAGGACACTCCCATGCGGGCGTCAGGCTCAGTTGTCTCACCCGCATGGGCTCATCCCGCTGTCGGCTCACTTGAACAC
>CAYOCZ010000524.1:0-2398 GCA_964402475.1 uncultured bacterium
ACCATGTACCCGGTCAGATAGCCATACCCGGAATCAGACCCGCAGATATAGACGTCGCCGGCGTTGCCGATGGCTATGCCAAAGGCCTCGTCATTTCCGCCTAACCCCGAGTTCCTGTGGTAGAGTTCCACGCCGTTCGAGTCGTACTTGGCCCAGGCCGCATCGTCGAAATCCGAGTTGTCGGCCCTGCCGGCGATATAGACATTGCCGGCTGAGTCGACCGCAATCGACTGGGCCATGTCTCCGGAGCTGGAACCGGTACCACTGAATCCGTTGACCCAGGCCCGGGTTCCGTTCGGCCGATACTTCATCACAACCAGGTCAGTGCCGCCGGGATTGGCGGCCAGTTCGCCGGCGCCGACGACGTAGAGGTTGCCGGTCATAGTGTCGAGGTAACTGTCTGCCGCCTCGTTGTATTGGGACTGTGTGACACCGGAATAATGCTTGATCCAAGCCGGGTTAACGCTGCCGGCAGAAGCCACGGCCACGAACAGTGAGAGGACTGCGAAGAACCTGCAAGTACGCATCAAGAACCTCCTATTGGGTCGAGAATGTTCCCTACCGATTTACCCTTGTCCCCGGCGCTGCATGCGACAGCGCCGTCAGGCTAGGGGTGAGGTGGCCGCGCACTTGGCCTACAGCCCCGTGGCGGTCCAGCCTGAATAACAATACCAGTCGTGCGCGAGAGTGTCAAGGAATCGGCGAGTCCGGGCGCAGCCTCAGCAGAGGTAAGCTCCCACAGGCGTGGTTCGTCGCTATTCCGCCGACCCGAAGAGGTCGATCTTCTGTTCGACCAGTTCCCTGACCGCGTCCCGGGCGCGTCCGAGGTAGTGCCGCGGGTCGAAGTCTTTCGGCTGTTCGCTGAAGGCGCGCCTCACCTCGGCGGCAAACGCGAGACGGAGATCCGTATCGACGTTGACTTTGTTGACCCCCAGTTTGATGGCCCGCACCAGGTCCTGTTCGGGCACGCCGCGCGCTCCCTTTACGTCAATACCGTAGTGGGTGCACTTCTCAACCAGGTTCTGTGGTACTGATGAAGCACCGTGCAGGACGAGCGGTAGCCGGCCGGTGACCTGTTTCACTTGTTCCAGGCGGTCGAAATCCAGTTTCGGTTCGCCCTTGAACTTAAATGCGCCGTGCGCGGTGCCGATGGCCGGGGCCAGCGAGTCGATGCCGGTCTCGACCACGAAACGAACTGCTTCTGCGGGGTCGACCAGCAGCGCTTCCCGCTCAGCGACGACGACGCCGTCCTCCCGGCCGACCAGACGTCCCAGTTCGGCCTCGACTGAAACGCCGGCCGGGTGAGCCATCTGCACGACGGCGCGGGTCTGACGGAGGTTTTCCTCGAACGGCAGGTGCGAGGCGTCGATCATCACCGACGTGTAGCCGGCATCGATGCAACGCCGGATGAGTGCGAGGTCCCGGCCGTGGTCGAGGTGAAGACAGAGCGGGACCTTCGTCATCTCCGCAGCGACCCTCGCCATTGCGACGATGTACTCGAGGCCCGCGTACCCAATGGCGCCTTCGCTCGTGGCGAGGAAAACGGGCGTCTGCCGGGCATCTGCCGCCGCCACTATCGCTTGCAGGAACTCGAGATTGTTGAAGTTGAACGCGCCCACCGCCCGACCCTTTCCGCTGACCGCGAGGAGAATCTCTTTGCCGGGGACGAGGCTCAATGTCTGACCTCTTCGACGGTGACTTGCGGCAGGATGGTGTCGATATCCGTACAGCGACAGAGGCCGGTGCCCGGGTTCAACGTCGCGGCCGTACCGGTCGCGACCGCCCGGCGCAATGCGTCGGTGTTCGAATCCCCGGCTGCCAGGCCATGGACGAACCCGGCCACCGCGCAGTCGCCGGCGCCGACGGTACTCCTCACGGTTACCTTTGGCGGCCGGGCGTGGAAGACCCGGTCCCGGGTCACCATCACAATCCCGTCTGCGCCCATCGATACGAGTACCGTCTCGACCCGGTCCAGGAGGCTCGCGGAGTACTCGGAGACGGCCCTGACGTCGGCGAGTTCTTTGCCGGCGAGTTCGGCGAGCTCAAAGCGGTTGGGCTTCATCACTGCCGGACGGGCGTGGATACCCTGGCGCAACGCATCGCCCGTGGTGTCGAGTACCACCCGCGCGCGGCGTTCGTTGCCGACCGTGACCATGCGGGAATAGACTTCGGGCGTGAGCCCGGGCGGCAGTGAGCCGGAGATGATGAGAAAACTCATGTCCGGGAGCTTCTCCAGGACGTCGAGGAAGTCCATCAACTCGGAGGGCTGCACTTCGGGGCCGCGGGCCAGCAGCGCGGTCTCGGCGCCGCTCGGTTCGTCCTGGATGATGATGTTGGTGCGGGTTTCGTTGGCGATGCGGGTGAACCGGCAGGCGACGCCGGCTAGCAGCAGCCGTCC
>CAYOCZ010000525.1:0-2387 GCA_964402475.1 uncultured bacterium
GACTACACCACCGCAATCTCAATCTCAGTGGACATGGACACGATTCTCGACGTGCTCAAGCGCGTGCACGAGTCAATCGGCGGCTACATGTACGTCGACTCCGACCGTCAATTTCACTGGCTTGAATCAATCGGCTCCGACACCGGACAACAGCTCCGGTTCGGCAAGAACCTCGTCTCAATCAGACGCACTGAGGATTTCTCCGATTTCGCCAACCGGCTGTGGGTCTACGGCGCTGGCTCGGGAGAGGAAGAGGTCAGGCTCGGGAAGGCCATCGTCTCAGTCCAGCCACAGGCAGAGGCCGACATGGCGATGGTCTGGTACGACGCGCGCTATGACCATGAGTGGAAGTTCAAGGACGGCTATCTAGGCTATCCTGGAAAGCTCGAGGTCGGCTGGCCGAGCAACCCCGTCAAATCGTCCGGTGGCGGTATCAGATTCCCGAACGTCACAGTACCGCAGGGGGCGACGATAGTCACAGCCGAACTGAGAATGACGGCACATGCCGACCCCGGCTCGGGCTCTGACGCCTACGCGAAGGTCTACGGAGAGGACGTTGACGATGCGGCGCAGTTCTCCAACCTCGCCGACTATCAGGGCAGGAGTCCTACATCGAAAGTGAACTGGGACAGCATCCCTACGTGGTCGGGATTGCAGGTCTATTCCCGTAGCGTTCTCGGCACGGTGCAGGACATCGTCAACCGTGTGGGCTGGGCATCCGGTAACGCGATGGTGCTGTTCTTCGAGGACCACGACAACAGGTCGTCTCAGTACAGCAGCCGCAAGACATACCTCCAGGCGGCCGACAGCAAATCGCCTCTGCTCTACATAGAGTACACGCTCCCCGGTGCAGTCGACTACGTCGAGGATTTGGCCTCGCGGGAACTCTACGGGTTCGCCGCCGCACAGGAGAAGGACCAGGCTATCACCGATTCCGACACGCTGTTCGAGTACGCCATTAGAAGACTGGGGGAGACGGCGTATCCGTACGTGTCCTATGGGGGCGCTATAGCCGACCTGGAACGATACGGCATGTCGTTTGACGCACTGGACCTGGGCAATATCGTCCGCGTCATCGACGAGGGAATAAACCTGGACGCCAGCACCAGAATCGTTCGGTTGCTCAGGAACATCGTCAACCGGATGGATGTCGAGGTCGCTCTGGCGAACAAGCCCTACACCATCCTGAGCAAGATGGACTTCGCCAAAGGCCCCAAGTGGCGGCAGCATTTCTACTAGGGGGACGATATGAAACTGACGAAGACTGCTACAAGGCCCATCATCGTCATCGAGATGGTGTCCGCGTGGATCGCCATGCAGCTAATGGGCATCGACCCGACAACGGCGTTTGAGGCCACCGCTACCGGCGCTGTGGCGTGGTATTTCGCCGATAGAACGCGGGCGCACATAGTAGGAGACAAGGATGCTTCCTGAGCCGTTCTGTCAGTTCTGCCGCAAGAGAGTGCAGGGCGAGATTGTCAACGGCGACTGGGTGCCGGAGCACTACGAGTTCGACTACGACGAGTTACACGCCATCGAGATTGGCATAGGCGACGGACTGCTGCTCGTTGCCCCGATGTGGAGGGCCTGGGAGCTCCATGGGGGCGATTGGCACTATTACATCATACCTCGTGGCATCACAACCGGATTGCTCATTCTGACGGTAGGAGTTCTGCTATGGCTGATTTGACGACAGAGCAGATGACGCGCGACACAAACGAGAGAGTAAAGGGTATCGAGCAGTTGCTGAGAGGCTACAACGGCAACCCGGGACTGTGTGACGACGTGCGCAGTAATCACCGGCGCATCCACAAGATTGAACTCATCCTCGCTTTCGCCGCCGGCGGCGGCGGAGTCACCGCCTCTATAGCTGGACTGCAACGACTGTTCGGATAGGAGGAGAACATGCAATGTGCATCGTGGAACCCGAGAATCAGACCCGGAGTGCCCTACGAACCTGAGCCCTATCTCCCGCCATCGGAAGACGAGCTCGACGCGATGACCCCCCACAAGTTCAACCGGGAGCGCACCGACGCAAAGAACGGCTGGTACTACTTCATGAAGCGTATCTGGCAGGCCGCGCTGAGGCAGCTTCCCCCGGGCAGTGACAGGGACGGGAAGATTGACCAGTTGCAGCAGGTCTTCCGAGACGGCAGGGAGTACATCTTCGGCCCCGAGCCGAAGGGCTGTGGAAGTGACCTCACGAAGAAGCCGTGGAAATGGTGGATCAGCTACCCCGAGTCCTGGAGGGCCAGCAGGCCCGAGTGGTATCACCCTACGTGGGTGAAAGCTCTGTTGGACGTGCGCCGCAGGTAGGCAGCCCCGGCAGATGACACTCTAAGATGAAACACATGGCCCGGCGCTTGCGCGTCGGGCCTGCTTTTTTG
>CAYOCZ010000526.1:0-2387 GCA_964402475.1 uncultured bacterium
GCTCTCTCCTTGGCTTTTTAGCCCTGCAGTCGGTACTTGTAGAGCGGACACTCGACGGACCGGCACAACCGGACCTCGTTCTCGCTCCAGCCCACGCACTCCAGACAGAACGCTCGAATGGCGGATTTGCGGCTGTTCCCGTCCCAGGCTCGACGGTAGGCGGGCCGGTGCTTCGGTGGCACACCCTGTAGCCTCTTTTCGCGGGCCCGACCCCCCTCTGAGAGGGGGGTTGGAGCCCGCCGTTTCTCTGTTGGACAAGGGGTCTGACTCTCATGGTGACCTTCCTCGCTTGTCATGCCCCTGACTCGGCCTCAACGGGAAAGAGTTTGGGGCGGACGTACCGCTCTCGCAGGGCGGTCCAGAGCGCGACGAGGTCGGACCGCAAAAGGAGTACCGCCAGATTGACTATCCGCCGGCCGGGGAGGACGTGCCACGCCTGCTGCCAGATGATCTGCTCGTCGGTCCGGGCCCGGAGAGCGATCCCCGTCAGCATCATGGCAATCTGCCCCTTCATGGCAGAAATCTCGGCCGGCGGTGTGGCGGGGATATCGGCGGTCGCGGATGCCGTGTTCTCGGCTGGCTCCGCGCCGCCACCCTCAAAAGGGATGCAATCGTCCTCCTCCCCCGGCGCCTCTTGGGCCGCATCCGCCGCCGCGTCCTGGGCGGCTCGCGCCGCCTCGGCATTCTTTGAGTCGAGCCATCGAGCGAAGGCGTCTCTACTGAGTTCCCCCTTCTTCATGCGCGAGTGCAGAACCTCGAGACGGCCGACCTTCTGCTTGCCGTCCACCACCCCCCCGGCCGACAGGTTGCGGAGGCTCTGCCCGCGGACGCTCTTGCCCGCTTTGGTTGTGAAGGCCGTCAGACTCTCAACCCAGGCGGTTCGCTGCTCGTCGGTTGCGCCCGGGGTGGCAGCGATGATCGCGTTGCGAATCTCCCGGCGACAAGTCGCCTGGGCTTTCGTATCGCCCCTGACGGCGTCGTCGCGGGTGTTGGTTCGCGGGGCTTGTCCGGACGGCGGGGGAGTCGTAGTCGGCGGGGCGGACGGGGCGGCAGGTTGGGGTGTCTGATGAACGCCCTGGCCGCCAACGTCCCCGGGCGGGTCCACCACGTCCGCCTGCACGTCGATGATGTCCAGGTCTTCAATGTCCTGGGTGAAAAACTCGCTGGCGTTCGCCGCGATCAGCGTCGCCCCGACCAGAGCACGCTTCTGTGCCATCTTCTGCAAGGTGTTGACGACCGAGAACGTGTCGTCGTTGTCGGCCCGGTCCTGCCACTTCCATTCACCGCTGATTTTCCGCCAACGGCCGAGGCCCTTGGCCTTCAAGGAGTCGGCCGTCGCCTTGTCAGGCTTCTTGTCCGTCGGCACCCACCGATAGCGGTACTTCGATTCTCGCGAGTTGCAGGACCCTTCGGCACTCGCCACGTGGAGGTCGCCCCGAGACAACGAGGCCCGATACCGGAAGTAGAAGAACCCGGCCTTCCAGTCCTCCTGCGAATCGAGCAGTTCAATCCGAACGCTCAGACCAAAGAGGGTGCAGAGTTTCTCGGCGCCCGGCTTGAGCAAGGTGTTCTTGTGGCAGCCGGGGATCGTCCCGAAGTCCACGTCCTTCTTCATCACGGACTTGACGAACTTGACGAGCCCGTTGTACCGGTCCTGCGATTCCTGAAGGGTCAGTACCGGCAACGCGGACGGACCCTGTACTGTCATGGCCTGCGTCATGATTTGGTCCTCCTCTTCTTGCCCTTGGGCTCCGTGAAGCACTCCCTGGCAAAGGGCCCGTTCTTGTGCCAGAGCCGCCGGATGCCGCACCGGCTGCTCCCTTTGAGGTGGTGGTGAAGAAAGATGCCTTGCACGTGTAGACTCCCGCCCGCGACGATGGCCTCGCGTGCCGAACAGACGGGGCATCGGTAGACGTCGCCGGGTGGCGTCTCGAACTGGTAGGCCAGGATGCCGCCGCAACCGACCGGGCACGCCACGTCGACCAGGGCATGGAGTTTCACGCCGTTCCTTTCGGTTTCGGCGGGGCCGGGTGCTCGGCCTCGTATCCGCTCGTGCCGCCAGGGCGGGGCGGGCCACGCAGTTCCTGCGGCACGACCGTGTCGTCACCCACGTGTTCTTGCACCCAATCCCTGCGTTGCGTCTGCCGCTCGAATGTTTCGTACCGCTCGCACACCAGGTCGTCGCTCGGGCCTGTGCCGATGTCCCAGTCATTGCCCATGGGGCACCCCCTCCGCCGGGACCTCGGCCGGCACCTCGACGTACCGGCCGCAGAATTTGGGCGGGTCGTGTGGGCCAAAGCCGATTTCGTGTTTATCCCCCGGCCTTGTTGCAGCGAAGTGGGCCTCCACGCCGCAACCATCGCACACGAGCCGGGTCGCCTCTTCGT
>CAYOCZ010000527.1:0-2384 GCA_964402475.1 uncultured bacterium
ATCTCGCCCCGCGCGGCCCGAACATGCAGACCGTCGGAGCGGTTGAGGCTTGTGTCAGCCGACGTGAGGCCGCCGAGCACGAGGGTGCGGGCGAAGTTGTTGCCGAGCTGGCGCTTGAAGCCGGCGTCGTTGACCGCGTTCAGGTCGCTGCCAGTCTTGGCGCGGATGCGCCGCGCTGCCTTGCGGCCCGTCGCGATCTCGAAGATGTAGTGGCCGGTGGTGACATCGATCTCGCGGGAATCCGGGACGACCCGACCCTCGATATTCGGATCTCCTTCGAGATCGTCGTCGACGCCCGTCCACCACTTGTCTCCGAAGTCCTGCAGCTCGATCGTTTCCTGGCCGGTCTCGACGGGAACCAGCCGGGCGCCCTTGTCGAGCCACTGGCTCAGCGCCGCGGTCTCGTCCATGAGCTTGGTGAAGACGCGCCCGGCGATGAGCTGGGCCCCTCCTGCGTTGCTCGAGATCTGGGGGCCCTCCCCCTTCATGGCGTCCACGTGGCGCCGGAGCGCGTCCACTTCGTGCGCGAGGTCCATCGTGCCCTCCTGCTCCAGCGGCCGCGGCCGCCGTTCAGTGCGTTGCTTCTCAACCGTGCCGCCGAGGCGGCGACGGAGCTACTTGACCATGTCCCCGGAGCCCCAGGAGCTGCTGCCGCCAGAGCCGTTGCTCGGCTGCGCGGCCTTGGACGCGGGGACGGTGCTCGCGAGCATCGCCACCTGCGCCTTCAGGGCGGTGAACTGCTCGAGCAGAGCGTCGCCCTCGGACTTCATCGCCGGCCTGGCGACCGGGATCGAGCTGTTCGCCGGGACCGACACGGTCGGGCCCGACAGGATCGGAGGGTTCGCCGGCCCGACGAACGCTGCGTTGCCACCGCGGAGCACCTGCTCCTCGGTCATCGCGCTGCGGAAGGCCTCACCGCCGATGCGGTCTCCGTTCGGGTCGACGTTGCCGGGGTAGGTGAGGCCGGGCAGCGCCTTGATGGTCTCGACCAGGCTGCCCAGCACGGTCGTCATCTCGCCGAACTGCGCGTCCACTTCGGCCTTGAGGGCGGCCACCTCGGAAGGCTCCTCGCCCTTGAGCGCCTGCTCGGCCAGCTTCAGCGCGGACGCCAGCTCTTCCGGGGTCTTCGCACTCTTGGCCGCTTCGAGCGCCTTCAGAACGTCGGCCTGCTTCGTGGTGTCCATCACCTGCTCCTCGTCTGCCCCCTCTGCGGGCGGCGCCGGGTTCGTGTCTTCTGCCTTCTTTCCGGGTGCGACCCCACCGGTCGTCCCGGGCTTCGGCACCTTCGTCGCGTCCGTCTCTTCGCCGTCGGGCGCCACCTTCTCGCCAGGCGCTACATCGGGCGGGGCTGCCGCTCCGAGGATCTCCGCGATGGCACTCGCAGCGCGCATGAGCCGATCGAGGTTGGTCGAGGACAGCACCTTCCCGGCCTTGACGGCTTCGAGCGAGACCCGCTTCGCCGTGTCGCGCATCTCGCGGGCGCCCTTCGCCACCTTGTCGTCGACCGACATGTCCTCGCCCTCGGTGGGCTCGACGGCCTTCATGCCGGAGACCATGCGCCGAGCCAGGAGCCCGGTCACGGCAGATCCGAAGTCGGTCAGCGCCTGCGCGACGGCAGCGGAGCGGTCGCCGGCGAACTCCATCTCGAACATGGCCCGCTCCACGATGGAGTCGAACGCTCGCTGGAGCTCCCAGAACTCGCTCGAGATCTCGCGCATGGTCATGACCTGCGCGATGGTTTCGGTGCCGCTGGTAAAGGTGATGCTGCCGTAGTACTTCGCTGCGTCGACGGGCTCGGCGGGGGACTCAGTGGATTCGGGGGGAAGCTCGGGGATGGCGCCGAACGCCTGTTTGAGGCCGCTCACGAGACGAGTCAGGAAGCCGGTCTGCGCCTCCTCTACAATGGCCGCCCTTTCCTTCTCGTCCATTTCGTTGCCTCCGCTGGTCTTCTCGCTGGCGACAACAGTGTGTCCTGGCGATGGCTCGGTGTCAAACGGATGGCGCTCGTCGTGCTTCAGCGCGCCGAAGACCTCGCCCACTGCCGGGGCCGAGACGGCGCTGAGGCGTCGAGCTTCGACAGGGCAGAGAAACACGAGGCGACGACGGATCCGAACGCGGGGCCCGTCGTCTGTTTCGATCTCATCCAGCACGACGTCGGGCCCGGAGGGGTGGGGGATCGTCCTCACGTCCGCACCTCCGTCGGGTCGACGAGCATCTCCGTCTCGACGATCTCTGCGACCACGCCGACGTCGTAGCTGAGGCCGGTCAGCTCGCCAGCCTTGATCCGCGTCCATGTGTCGGGTGCGTACTTGAGGGTTGCCACGCCGGCGTTTGGGGGGTAGTGCGGGCTCGAGATCCTTTCGTCGTTGAAGAAGATCTCGACC
>CAYOCZ010000528.1:0-2377 GCA_964402475.1 uncultured bacterium
AGCGTGTGGCTCGGGAGTTTGTTGTGTAAGTTCGACAGCGAGTCCGGTGCCGACCGAGCCGAATCCGTGGGCTGGCACTACGGTGTCGGCGGCAGCGCAGAGGTCGAAGCCGGCGGCGCCTCGGGTCTGACGGCAGGGGAGAGGGACGTCGGCGAGGCGCTTGATCTTGACCTTCACGGCTTCTGCTGCCAGTCGGCGTTGAGCACCAGCCATTGGTCCGGGTGGTCTCGGATGATGTCGTTGAGTGCGGCGGCAATCACCATCGTGAACGCAGATACGTCGGCGTCCATGTCTCCAGACGGTGTGAACTCCAGCGGCTGGTAGTACATTCGGTACGGTCGTCGGCCCGGCTGGTGCTGGAACAGGCAGGCGGCAACAACGATCGGGATCTTGAGGCGAAGCGTATACGCCGCCGCCCCCTTTGGGTAGTAGCGATACGAGTCGAACGCGGGGCAGAGCATGCCATTGCCCGTGACATCGCGGTCGGACACCAGCGCGAGCATGCGGTGCCGGAGCAAAGCCCGGGCCATGGCTCGTCGGTTGGAAACCGGGATCGTCTCCATCGCCGTTGCTCCGCGGTAGCGGTTGAAAGCCTTGGCCCAGCCACCCGGGACCGGCTCGAAGACCGCGGATATTGGATACCCACGGGCGGCCATACAGACGCCGGCAAGGTCGTGGTTCCCGATGTGACCGGTGACGACCATCAGGCCACGCCCCTCTGCCATCATCCGATCCGCCAACCGCGGGTCGAATTCGACCAATGTGGTCACCCGGCGTTTCAGCACCGGCGCACGAAGCAGATCCAGGTAGTTGGTGACGAGGTGGATGAATGTTCTCCGAGCGGCGGCCTTTACCTCCGATTCCGGCGTTTCCGCGCCCATCACGTGCCGGCAGTTGTCCATCAGCCTCTCGCGACCTCCTCGATTGAGGCGATAGGCAAGTACACCGGCTAGGCGCGCAATCCTGGCCACGACCCAGCGCGGGAGCATGAACTGAACCAGAGTCCCAAGCGGCATCAGCCAGGTTATCGCGGCTTGGCGTTCCCTATTCCCGGGCATGTCGCGGTCGGTTGTCGGCGGCTCGGGCCGCGGCCTTGGCCAGCTTGTCGGTTTCCTTGTTCTGCTCGCGGCGAACCAGTTCGATGCTGACGTTGGGCAGCTCCAGCGTCAACTCGCGGGCCTTGGAGTTCAGCACCTTCAATTCGGGGTCCTTCACCTTGTACCTGCCTGCCATCTGGTAGTACATCAGTTCGGAATCGGTCCGGATTGCTACGCGCCGGGAGCCGAGCCCGCGGCTCTCGTGTAGGGCGCATAGCAGACCCTCGTATTCGGCCTGGTTGTTGGTACGGGTGCCGATGAACCGGCTGATTTCCTTGACGACGGCCCCGTCCGGTCCGAGGATGCGGACTCCGATCCCGGCAGGGCCGGGATTTCCCAGCGATGAACCGTCGATCTGTACCAGGAATCCAGCCGCCTTCGGGCTGGCTATTCCTGGGCGACGATCAGTATCCGGCCGCAGGCTTCGCAAAGGTAGAGACGGTCCTGACGGTCAACTTCGAGTACTCGCTGCGCCGGAATCGGACTCATACATCCGCTGCAGCGCTCCTTGCGGACCGTGGCGACGGCGATTCCCCCTTTGCTGGCACGGACCCGCTCGTAACGCTTGAGCAGGTCGGCCGGAATCGCGGCGGCGGTGGCCTCACGCTGCTGTTGGCGGGTGGCGATGGCCGCCTCTAGTTCCTGTTTCTCGTTCTCGAGCATCTCGACCTTGCGAGTGGTCTCGGCATCGAGTTCAGCGCCGTTCTTCTCGTTCTCTTTGACCTTGCGGTCCAGCGCCTCAGTTTCCTCCATCAGCACGATCATCCGGTCCTCGATGCTGTTCTTGAGCTTCTTCTGGGTCTCGATTTCCTTGAGGAAGGCTTTGTACTGCTCGTTGGTCTTGGCCGAGTAGAGCTGCACCGAGTAACCGGCGACCTTCTCCTCGGTGGCCTTGAGCTCGACTTCGGAGAGTTTGTACTGCTTCTTGTGCTCGATGATGTCGGTCTTGGCCTGGTCCAGTTCGGCCTTGATCGCGGCGGCCGCCTTCTTCAGGTCGGTCACCCGTGACGGAATCTGGCTCAGCTTTTCGTTCAAGGTGCGGAACTCGTTGTCCAGTTGCTGCAGAGCCCAGAGGTGCTGGAAGGGCTGCTTCACCGCCGGCCACCCCAAAGAGAACGAGGTGTGAAGGCTGCTGCCGTCACACCCCGGTGGATGGGCGATACCTGACTTGAACAGGTGACCTCTTGCATGTCAAGCAAGCGCTCTAACCAAAGCTGAGCTAATCGCCCGGTTGTCATGGAGCATTCCACTGTGGACTGACTATATTGATTCCATGTCTT
>CAYOCZ010000529.1:0-2368 GCA_964402475.1 uncultured bacterium
CTGCTAGACGATACTAACGCAGGGTGACCAGGCGTCAACCATTGTCAGCAGGCGCCGCGCGCACCAACCACTGCCCGCAGCGTGCGCAGGACGATAGAGAAATCCATCCAGAGCGACCAGTTGCGGATGTAGTACTCGTCAAGGGTAAGCCGCTCCTTGAACGGGAGCGACGTCCGCCCGGACACCTGCCACAGTCCGGTCATGCCCGGCCGCACGCGCACGATGGTGTCGAGCGATTCGCCGATCCGGTCGGACTCAACCGGCAGATAGGGCCGCGGCCCGACCAGGGCCATCTCACCCCTGAGGACATTCCAGAGTTGGGGCAGCTCGTCGAGGCTGGATCGCCTGAGGAACCGACCCAGCCGTGTGACCCGCGGGTCATTCGGAATGCGGGCGTACTTCAGCCATTCAGCCCGCAGCGCATCGTCGCTGGCGAGCATGTCGCTCAACCGCTGCTCCGCGTCCTGATACATCGTCCGAAACTTGAGACAGCCGAACATCCGCCGACCGCGGCCAATCCGCATCTGCCGAAAGAGCACCGGTCCTTTGGAGGACAGCTTGACCAGCACGGCGACCAGCAGGAACAGCGGTGAAAGCACCGCGAGCAGCAGCAGCGTGGTCGCGGTTTCCACAATCGATTTCGTGACAGTGTTCAGAGGCCGGAGCAGATTGTACCTGTACTTCATCACCAGCATGCTGCCCACCTGTTCGATCTCCACGGCGGTGCTCTGCAGCAGAGCTGCCGTCGGAATCACCAGAAGGTCGGTGAACCTCTGTTCCGCCAACCTTAGCAGGGAGTGCATCTCTTCCGGCGTGAACGAATCCGATACGACCGCGAGAGCCGAGCCCCCCACAGTCGCTTGAGCCAGCACCTCCTCGACCTTGCCCGTACCCGGGCTGTGCGGCACCTGCCGGCCGACGTCATAGCCAAACGCACTGCTGCGGGTCAGCTCCTTGGAGAACTGCTCTGCCGCCGGGCCGCCGCCGACAACGACCAGTTGCTGCCGGCGGAGCCCGGCTGCCGCCAGGAGCCGTTTCAGGAGCGCGCGCACCGCTGGTGTCAAAATCATGCTGAAAACCAGCGCGAGCAGAACCGCCACGCGTGACACAATCCAGAACCGCCAGAGAAACAGCAGTATCATCACCGCAGCAGTCGCGATGACGACACCGCGCACGAACCGCCTTGCTTCCTCCCAGGCAGCCAACCGTTTAGTGTAGAGTCCCTCATAAGCGAAGACAAACGGGTATACTGCCAGCACGAGTGCCTTCTCTGTCAGCATATGGATATGCAGGCCTGGCGGAAACACATATGGGACACCGCTCTCGAACCAGTTGCGGACCAGGTAGCCGAGCGCGTAACTTGCGAACACGGCCGCCGAATCGCCAAGCACCAGCACAGCCGTCGCCACAAACCGCTGCAGCCTGGTCATGTTCGATTCGACCCGGACTGCCAGGAGTACTCGAACTCCCTCAGCCCGACGAGCCAGCCCGCCTCGGACAGGAACAGGTACGCAGCAAACGCCAGGCGCAGGGCGAGCCGTGCCGGCCAGCCCCGGCTCAGGCCGAAGTAGCGCATCAGTGCCTTCAGGCGTTGATAGTCGCCGAACCGCTGGAATTGGCGTCTCACGCCGCCGTAGAAATGCTCAACCGTTAGTCGCGGATCCAGGTAGACGCCCCATCCCGACCGGCCGAGTCGGCGGCAGATGTCCATGTCTTCAGCATACATGAAGAAACCCTCGTCGAAGCCCGACACCTGATCCAAAGCCGAACGTCGGAACGCCACCAGCGTCCCGATAACCGCTTCAACCGGGACCGGTCCCGTCGCCAGGTGGACATCGGCGTAGAGGAAGTCGCGAGCGGGAGCGTACCGCGGGAAGATGCGTGCGAGTGGCGAACGCCGGCCGGCGAGGATGTAGCGAAGACGTGGAAGCCGGCGTGCGGATGGCTGAGGCGTGCCGTCGGGATAGCGGAGTTGGGGCGAAACCGCTCCTGCCTCGGGATGCTCGTCCAGGAACCTCACAAGTCCGGTCGCCGCTGGCGTCGAGAAGACAAGATCGGGATTCGCCACCGCCACGTACCGACCAGAGGCATGCCTGTATCCGCGGTTGAACGCTGCGCCATAGCCCGCGTTGCGCCCCAAGAGGACGAGTCCAGCCCCTTGCCTCCGGCAGACTTCGACCAACTCAACTCGGTCGCGGGAACCGTTGTCGACGACCAACGTCTCGATGCGCAGTCTGGGCTCGGCGTCGCGGAGTGAGGAAAGCGCACGGTGGAGCAGCCGGGTCGAGTTGTAGTTGATGAACACGATGGTCAGGTCCGGAGGCATCAAGGACAGTCTATGGCTGCGGCCCTCCTTTTCAAGACCTAG
>CAYOCZ010000530.1:0-2344 GCA_964402475.1 uncultured bacterium
CTCGGCGTGCGCCCGGATGATTGCCTGCAGGTAGTTGAACTCAGGCTGGCGCCGGGCAAACGCCGCGACGGCCGGAAAGTCCGCCGGCCGGTACTCGTCAAACATCTGGTGCGAGGATATTGGCCCGCCCGCCCAAGTCAAGCCGATGACGGCTGACGGCACTTCGCGCCGCAGGCGTCAGGCCCACGTGTGACCGGAAGCTTGGGCTGCGAAGTCCGGTGCAGCCAAGTTCCTCAAACTCGTCCCGCAGTTCGGCGTTGATGCGTCTACGGACGGGGTCCAGGGGTGGCCGCAGCGGCCCCTGTCTGACAGTGCAGGAGTCAAGGAGTCTAGTGGCCGGCAAGGGACAAGCCGAAGTCAGAGGTCAGAATGCAGATACCAGAAGGCAGAATCGCCGGGAAAACTCCAAGACAACCGCAGACTCCGGTGACACAACAGGCGATTCCTGACGCGCGGGCGGGGTCTGAATTGCCGCTCATTTCCGAGCCCCTATGTGTATTATGGCACACATTCCGTCGGCCCAAGGAATAGGTCCTAACTTCCCTAGTCTCAAGCCCCTAGCCCCGATCCACTCAAAACACCCTCCCGTGCCCCCTACGCTGCTTTCGGCACACCATCTCTAGAAGCCCTGGACGAGACTTCAAGATGGACAATGCGGGGAGCTTCGCGACGACCTTGTTACCGAGTTTCTACGCGAACAACACCGTGAACTTCAGCGCGAACTAGTTCGCGAACTTGTCGTGACGCGATGGCGGACCCGCGTGAGCACGCATTCACCGGTCCATTCACCTACACCCTGAAATACACGCTGAAAGCAGCAGCCCAGAATACGTCGATGGCCACGTCGCGGCGAACGTTCTGAGGAACCTTCCGAGAAGTTTCCGATTGCCGATTGTCGATTTTCGATTGGCGCGCACGGACCCGAATCTGTGCAGTCTGCGTACTCTGCGGGTACTCAACTCCTGACGGGCTTGGCGTCCGATTGGTAATCGGCGGAAGGCGGATGGTAGCAGCCGGGCGTGGCCCTACAAATCGAAGGCGGGCGGGGATTCCCCGCCCGCCACACTGTCAGCCGGGTCGTTATTGCAGGATGACCTTACGGGCGCGTACCGTTCGTCGTGCACCGTGCTCCGTCACGAAGTAGACGCCGGGCGCAAAACGGGACACGTCATTGGGGCCGGGACGCAGGCCCAACACCTTGCGGCCATCAATAGAGAGCAGGAAGGAGGGCGGAGAGAGCAGTGAAGGCGGCAGGGACAGGATGCCGCGGACGATGGTCGGGCCGGTGTTCGGCGCTCGCAGTTCGGTGCTCGACGCTTCCTCGATTCCGCCGCCCTGGTCGCGCAGAACTGAGACCGTGGAGCTGTACTCGTTTGCCACGTAGATCCGGTTCCACGCCGGGTTGTACGCCAGCGCGGCCGGCCAGATGCCGACCGTGACCGTGCGCAGAACCGAGTCGTCGCTGCCGCTGATGACGGTCACCGTCCCGTCGTTCTGGCTCGCGCAGTACACCTTGTTACGGACGGAATCGTATGCCAGCGCGTTCGGCCACATACCGACTTTCACCGTCTTGATGACCGCGTTCGTCGCCGCGTTGATAATCGTCACGCTGTCGGTGCTGCTGTTGGCGCAGTAGAGCTTGTTGTTGGTTGAGTTCCAGCGGACGCAGTACGGCGACGAGCCGACCGCGATGCCGGCGACGACCGCGTTCGATACGCCGTCTATTACCTGCACGGTGTCGGTGCTCGAGCACGCGACGTAGACGCGGTCATTCGTGCGGTTCCAGCACAGCGACCGCGGGTAGTTGCCGACCCGGACAGTGGCGACGACCGCGTTCGTGGGGGCGTCCACGATCTTGAGGCTGTCCGCGAGGTTGCCACCGGCGTAGAGCTTGTTGTCGGTCGGATTGAAGCAGAGTGCGCCGGGACGCGCCCCGAGGGCAATCGTGTCGGTGACCTGGTTGGTGGTGCCATCGATGACCTCGATGCCGTTGGTGCCGTTGCTGGCGACGTAGACACGATTGCCCGCCGGGTCACAGAGCACCCGCTCGGGGCTGTAGCCGACCGGTACCGTTGCGGTTACGTTGTTGGAGGTGCCGTCGATGACCGTGACGTCCCCGCCGTAGATGTTGCTGCAGTAGACCTGGTCGTTCGCAGGGTTGTAGCAGATGTCCGCGGGCTTGTTGCCGGCCGGCACGTCGGCCAGCACCTGGTTGGTCGCGCCGTTGATGACGGTGACGTTGTCGGTTGCCGAGTTCGCGACGTAGGCCTTCTCCTGCGGCCGGTTGTAGCAGAGCGCCACCGGCGCGGTGCTCACGACCACCGTGTCCAGCACCGCGTTGCTC
>CAYOCZ010000531.1:0-2320 GCA_964402475.1 uncultured bacterium
CCAGAAAGGCGTCCTCGTCAGGGTCCGCGCTGGCGAAGGCGTCGAGCAATCGCGGGTCGAGATCGGAGCTGAAGGACATCATCCAGTAGGGATGATCGACCAGCGCGCCGGCGTCTTCGGACCGGCGTTGTCGCGCGAAACTCACGTCTCCGATCGCCTCGATCGCGCGACCGTCTTCGGTGGTGATCCGCAGGACCTGTCCGGGTCTCTGGTAGGCCTTGGCCATCTCGTCGTCGGCGCGGGCGGCGTCCAGGCGGGAGTCGTCATAGGAGGCCGCCGGCGCAAAGCGAAGCTGTCCCGCCTGAAGCATCTGCATCAGGTATCGTTTCTGGCTCAGGCGCACGAGCAGTTCCCCGCCGCCGGTGTTGACGCCGCGCAGGGCCGGGGCGAGCACGATGGGCGGCGGGATGACTGGGGCCGGCACGGGCGTCAAACCGCGACGCTCGAATTCCAGGAGCGTCAGGTGACGCGCCCGCCACCACCACCACGGGCTCTTCCATCCGCTGAACGCCGTGTGGCCGGCGGAGACGGGCTGGCCGGTGTCGAGATACTGGATGTTGGTCTCGATCGAATCCAACCGCTTCTGCAGCGCGGCGTCGTCCACATTGACCAACCGACTCACCCCCGACTTCGACAGATCGATCTGATCGGTGAAGGCCCAGACTTCCGGGTCGAAATGGCGGGTGTCGACGCGGCGCAGCGCGAGAAGCTCGTTAAGCAGAGGCATCCCTGGCAGATGGGCGCCGATATGCAGAAACTCCATATCGGCGGGCGCGATGTCGAAGCCTGCGATAGGACGAACAGGGCTAAGTCCGTATGTCCTTTCCCTCGTCCGGCGTGATGCCGGATGCTGCAGCCTTCAGCAGCGTCGAGGAGGAAGGAATGGACAGGCTCTTTGTGGGGCTCGATGTTCACAAGCTGAGCATCAGCGTCACCACTGCAGAGGACGGTCGCGACGGCGCCGTCAGGTTCTGCGGCGAGGTCGCCAACACGCCGGAACAGGTTCGCAAGCTGGCGGATCGGCTGTCGCGGTCTGATAGTCGGCTGGAGTTCTGTTACGAGGCCGGCGGCTGTGGCTACGGGATCTACCGCCAGCTGACGGAGATGGGCCATGGCTGCCTGGTCGCGGCGCCGACGCTGATCGCTCGCAAGCCAGGCGACCGCATCAAGACCGACAGGCGGGATTCCCAGATGCTCGCGCTCCAGCATCGCGCGGGCGGTCTGACGGCGGTCTGGGTTCCGGACGAGGTGCACGAGGCCATGCGCGATCTGGTGCGGGCCCGGGGCGACGCGATGATGGCGCTGATGCGGGCGCGCCAGCAGCTTCTGGCGTTCCTGCTGCGTCATGGTCGTACCTACCCGGTCGGCAAGCCGTGGACCTTGAGGCACCGCCGCTGGCTGGCGGG
The DNA here is from genome assembly GCA_964402475.1 of uncultured bacterium. Taxonomy (GTDB): domain Bacteria; phylum Hydrothermota; class Tepidihabitantia; order Tepidihabitantales; family Tepidihabitantaceae; genus UBA2258. The sequence continues at coordinate 1,407 of CAYOCZ010000531.1, forward strand.
TCAGGCGTTCGAGCAGGATGCGCACCGCGTCGTCTTTCAGGATTATGTGGAGGCCGTCTGGGCGTCCCAGGACCGCCGCGATCAGCTCGAAGCGCGGATCTCCGCCATGCTGGCAGGCTGGTCGCTGGCGCCGTTGGTCGAGGCGTTGCGAGCTTTGCGTGGCCTCGACACGATCTCGGCCGTCAGCTTCGTGGCGGCCGTCGGCGATCTCGGCCGGTTCGAGAATCCGCGCAGGCTGATGGCCTATCTCGGCCTGGTCCCATCGGAGCATTCCAGCGGCGAGCGTATCCGGCGCGGCGGCATCACCAAGACCGGCAACCGCGAAGCGCGGCGCATGCTCGTGGAAGCGGCCTGGAGCTATCGCTACCCGCCGCGGGTCTCGACCGGCAAAACCGACCTCGTCTCTCGCCAGCCGAAGGTGGTGCGGGACGTGGCGTGGAAGGCCCAGGTGCGCCTGTGCGATCGATATCGCCGGCTCAGCGCCGGCGGCAAGCGGCCGACTGTCGTCATCGCCGCCATCGCTCGGGAGCTGTCGGGCTTCATCTGGGCGATCGGTCAAGAGGTGCGGCCAGCGGCGCCTTGAGCGCCGAGCCCTGGCCCGTCAGGCCGGGGGCGGAGCGGAAGGTCAGGGACATCCTCGAGAGCCCAGTGGGCAGGTCATGTGCCGACGCCCGATCTAAGTCAGAGGCCAGCCCGCGACGAAAAGCGTTCATGCGGTAACCAACACGCGAATGGAAGACTGATCGACCGTCGCCAGCGCCGCTCCGCCCCCAACCTGACGAACCTCTCATCCTGCTCATCTCCGCGCCTGCGGCGCGGAGGGGTTTTCGCACGTCCAGACACTTGAAAAAGGACATGGAAGTCCGTATGTCCTTTCCCTCGTCCGGCGTGATGCCGGATGCTGCAGCCTTCAG
>CAYOCZ010000532.1:0-2318 GCA_964402475.1 uncultured bacterium
GGCTCATCAGCACGTCGTTCCACTTCGGGCCGAGCCCCGACCAGACCAGCAGGTACGTGATGTCCACCATCTTCGCGCCGTACTCTTGGTTGGTCAGCACGCCCAGGCACCGAAGCGAACCCGCGTCGCACATGCCGAAGCCCGGCAAGGTCAGCGTGTCCGTGTTGACGGCGCCTTCGAGCGAGAGCGGGCCTTTGATCTCGTACTGGTCGGTGGGATAGGCTGTTTCCAGCCGGATGATCGTCTGGTAGTCCTCGATGTGGTTGTCGCCGCGAACAACCTGCCAGACCGCCCAGTCGTAGGTTGCGTCCGGGCCTTCGATGACCTCGGCGTCGCGGTCCTGAAACACCTTCCGCATCGCGCTTCGCGTGGTGGTGACGACCCTGGCCTTGCCCGCCTGTCGCGGGGACTCGTAGTAGGCGTGTATCTTCACGAGGCCCTTCAAGCCGTTCGGATGCCAGGTGGCCTTTGTCCGCTTGCAGACAGGGGCATTGTCGCCGGCGATGCCCGGCCATGCCGTATCCCAGAGGCCGCGGCATTCGGACGCCGTGTAGCCCTCGTACGTTATGAAGGTGCGGACTCCCTGCCAGTGGTCCTTGCCACCCACCTGCTCCAGAACGCGAATTCCTTCGATCTCAGTGGCCATCAGGCATAGACCACGATCTTCTTGAAGACCGAAGTCAGGAACCGCAGGCCCGGCAGGACTTCGGCGTCGTCCCGCACCTCGACGCACCTGTAGTCGCCAATCGCGGTCGCCGCCCCCAGGGTGTCCTTTGTCGGCTTGTCGCCTCTGACCGGCGTTCCAGTCGTGTCGGCCACCAACGCGATACCGAGTTCGATGAACGTGTCCTCTTTCGCGCCGAGAATCTCCCGGCGACTTCCCATAACTTCCGTGTAGGCCATAGCCTATCTCCTTGTATTACGCGTATGATCTGCCTTGAAAGAAGGTCAGTTGCACCACCAGTTGCGCCTCGCCCGACTTCTGACGGACGGGATCGGCGTAAACGCGCGGCTGCAAACTGCCCGTGCCGGTCACGCCGTCGAGGTCCACGGCCTCGCCTTTGGCGGGGATGAGCGCCATGCCGTCGATCGGAAACGAGTAGGTCCGCCAGTACAGGATGATGCTCTTGCGAGTTTCCTGCCTGCGCAGCCGCTTGTCCTCTTGACCACGTATGCTGTCAGCCATTGGTCAGCGTCCTACGTGGTGGCGGTGATCGTGCTGCACTGGTACCAGTTGGTCCCGTCGCACATGACCACGCCCATGTCGCCTTGAGCGAAGGTCGCGGTCGTGGTGGACGTTTTCGCGGCGTATCCGCCCGTGGCGATGACGGTCAGGGCGCCCGCGCCTCTGGCGGCGATGTAGATGACGACCCCGGCCATCGACGCTGCGGCGGTCGGAAGCGTCAGGGCCACGGCCGAAGCGGAGTTGGCCGTGATGATCTTGTGCTCCAAGACCTGCTTGATCGTCAGGGTCGCCGTGACCGTGCAGATCAGTTCGTTCGCGTAGGCCGCTCGTTCTTGGTCAAGCAAATTGTGTGCGGACATAGGTAAGCTCCTTAGAATGGCCGTCTTCGGGCCGTTGAGGTTGATGTTGAGGTTGCGCCGCCGCCGGGGATGACCTCCAGGTATGGCGGGGTGGTGGTCACGTCGATCGTGGCTTTGTGGGTTTTGGTCGGAGTGGTGTCGGTTCCGGGCTTATCCCAATCTTGCAGGGTCAGGCCCAGGTCGAACGTCGCCGACTGTTTCCACTCGCCGGCGGCTACGATGTCGGGCGACTGGAAGCTGGTGCCGGTGATGAGCGTGGCCTTGCCGACGGGAGCCGCGGCGACTGCCGTTCGGATTGCTCCAAAGTCGGCGTTCTGGTTCATTCCCGCCGAGAGCGTGGGTCGGCAGACGTGGACGTTTGCTCCGGTGGCTCCGTCTAATCCGGTGGCCCCAAACTTCAGGCGTGCTTGCGAGGCGCTGACGCCGGTGGTGTCGAACCGAACGGCTCCTCGTTCGCAATAGAATGTCTCGGCATACAGCATCGCCCATATCTGCAGCCAACCGATCTGCGAGATTGCGTCTGCAGCCGTTACAATCGCCGCCCATCCCCCGGCCTGCGCGCCATAACACACATAGGTCTTCTTCGCCGTCAGAGCGATGGTGGTCGGGTCCAGGTCGATCTCTCCGCCGGATTGTTTCGCGGCGGTCAGGTCCAGCGTGACGTCGTTGTCGGCGATCTCGCAGGGGAATCGGCTGAGCCAATCGTCCAAGTGCAGGCCCAGGGGCACGCCGTCGCGTTCGCCGAGTATCCAGCGGCCGGGCTCGCGTTTGAC
>CAYOCZ010000533.1:0-2318 GCA_964402475.1 uncultured bacterium
GGGAACTGTAACCCATGTCCTGATAATAAAGTGTAACCCATGTCCCGTTCGCGCCTCCCCCCAGTGGGGTGCTGAGTTGTGGCTCCTGCGGCTAAGGCCTTGATATGATGTGAGATAGGCCCGAAAACCTGCCGGAAGGCTTGTATACTATGTAGTATACAAACGCGCCCGGTCTCTCGCCGCTCGCGCCACGCTCCCGGAGGTTCGCATATCCATCAATCCGCAGTCTGAAACGCAGAGGCGGGCATTCGCCCGCCCCTTTCGACTTCTGCCCTACTCCCTTACTCTCTATTCCCTACTCTCTTCTCCAGCTACCTCGTCACCACGACCTTGGTGACGGCCGACGGCTGACGGCTCCGACCTCACGAAATACACCCCCGGTGCCAGCGCCCGCACATCGTTCGCGCCCGGCTTCAGATCGAGCACTTCGCGCCCCGCGACGTCGTGGAGCGCTGCCCGGTCTCCGGTCCTCGGTCCTCGGTCGCCTGGCAGGAACAGCACCCCTCCGACGACCGTCGGGCCAGTGTTCGTCGCTCGCACTCCGGCGTTCGGCGTTTCCATGACCCCTGCCCCGTCGGCCACGCGCTGCGCGTAGAGACCCCGGTCATCGAGCCAAGAAATGATTGCCCCGCCATCGCCGTCGCTCACCGCAACCGGCGACAGCACGTTGTTGTCACCGGCACACACAGCGAGTCCGGTATCGCTCCAGCACAGGTGACCAGCGGAGTCCACGTGCTGGGCGTAGATATCCCAGTTCAGTCGGCTCCGGTACAGGATCCAAGCAGCAATCGCTCCTCCTCGTCCATCAACCGTCGCCGAGAGCTGGCCCCCGGATGTGTCAACAGTGCCCAGCCATACTCCGGTTGAATCCCAGCCGCGAATGCCAGCCAAGTCGAGCTTCTGGGCAAAGAGGTCAGTTGTCCCTGTCCTGTTCTCGGACCACAGCCAGATCGACTGCCCGCGGTCATTTGTGGGCAGCCCGATACCGCCCAGGGAGGAGTAAGACGTACCTGTGACCGGCACGCCGGTCAGCCCCCGAAGCCGATCGCCAGCCAAGTCGAGCATTTGCGCTCGATACCGGTAGCTGCCTCCACCACCGTCAAGCCAGCCCGCCACGAAGCATGAACCACCAACTTCCACGCATTCCATGCTGTACTGCACCGTAGTCAAGGTGCACAGGGGCACGCCTGAGGCATACCACTTGATGGCGCCTGCGCTATCGACGCGCTGAGCACGTACTGCCCAGTGACCGGAGTAGCCACTGTACTCGTACCATGTGATGATGACGCCGCCCAAGCCATCTGGACAGAGAGAGGGCGAGGCGAACATCGTGTCTATGCGAACCACTGTCTCCCACAGCTTAGTCCCACTGCTGTCCACGCGGCAGGCAAGTAGCGTATCTGCTTGGTGGTTGAAGTATGCGAAGGCGTTCCAGACGACAATCGCTCCGCCGTGGCCGTCCCGCACGATGCTGGGCATGTGTATGAGGAGATGGATACTTGGCCGCAGCTCCAGTCCCTGTGAACCCCACAGGGGAACGCCCTCGGCGCTCACCCTTTGGACCGCAAGAGGACCGTCGCTCCAAGCTACCAGGGCTCCGTGTCTTCCGTCGTCTGAGAACCCACGGTAGCCATCCGCTGCAGGGTAGCGGAGAAGGACGCCATCCTCGGTCCACAGCGGCACGCCAGCAGCGTCGACCCGTTGAGCATAGATGCCCCCGGACGACTGGCGAGAATCGTGCCACACGACTATCGCGCCGCCCGCGCTGTCGCTCGTGGCCAGCACTGGGTCTTCGGAACTGGTCCCGCACAGTTTGACTCCTCCATGCTGCCAGAGCGTGTGCCCCTGGCCAAACACCGCCCCGGCCCCCAGCGCGACAGCAAGCAGCAGCACGGCCCGGAGGGCCTGGATTGTCGGGATGTGGATTGTAGGCAGACCGGTCACATTCATCTGCCGAACCTCCTGATAGACGTCAACACTTTACCCCCCGTCCGCCGCCTGTCAAGCGTCTTTTTCGCCGGACTCTTCTTCGCAGGGCAGGCTTCTGATATCTGACCTCGTCCGGCCCTGACCTTGGCGGTTGTGCTCCTCCGGTCTCCGGGCTGGCTGGACGTTTCTTGACTTACTCGGTCAGTCGGCCTATAATCCCTGCTAAGGAAAACCCATGCCTAAAAGAACATACCAACCGTCAAACATCAGCCGCAAGCGTACTCACGGGTTTCGGGCCCGGATGCAGACGCCCGGAGGCCGTAACGTCATTAACCGCCGCCGCGCAAAGGGTCGCAAACGCTTGGCCGTATGAATGGCAGAGACCCTGG
>CAYOCZ010000534.1:0-2311 GCA_964402475.1 uncultured bacterium
GTCAGTTCGTGGTCGTATACCCCAGATGACCGGTTTCCGGCCGGGCTTCTAGGGGAGCTTCCATCGCAGCCCTGAGCTGCGAGTTTCCGCGGGTTCTGGCGTTCAGGAGATTGAGCATCTGAGAGACCCCTCCATCAGGGGTGCGCAACGCACCGTAGGAACGAGCGGGGTGTCACTCGGAGTCATCTGTGTGATCTGCGCAATCAGCGGATGTTCTCTTCGTACCCGGACCTCTGAATCCTGCTCTATCTGTGTGGCGGATCCGTGTTGGCCTCGGTGGTCCCTGTCCGACAGCGCATCTGTGGTTGATTTCCTCCGACAGGAGAGGGCCGCGGGATGAGCCGCGGCCCTCTTCGGAAGGAGGCGGACGTTAGCCGAGGATCGCTTTCAGGTCTTCCTGCGCGGTCTTGATTGGCATGATGTTGAACTTGTCCACGAGTATCTTCACGAGGTTGGGAGTGAGGAACGCGGGGAGCGTGGGGCCGATGCGGATGTTCGTGATGCCGAGGGAGAGGAGCGTGAGCAGGACCGCGACCGCCTTCTGTTCGTACCAGGAGAGAATGATGGAGAGAGGCAGGGAGTTCACGTCGGTGTTGAAGGCCTTGGCGAGCGCGACGGCGATCTGGATGGCCGAGTAGGAGTCGTTGCACTGGCCGATGTCGAGCAGGCGAGGGATACCCTCAATGTCGCCGAACTCGAGGCGGTTGAACTTGAACTTGCCGCAGGCGAGGGTGAGGATGATTGAGTCTTTGGGTACGGCCTGGGCGAACTCGGTGTAGTAGTTGCGGTCCGGCCTTGAGCCGTCGCAGCCGCCGATGAGGAAGAAGTGCTTTATCTTGCCGGCCTTCACGAGTTCAACCACCTTGCCCGCAACCGACATCACGGCTTCGTGGCCGAAGCCGACCGTGATGGTCTTTTCCGGTTCGTCAGTGGCGTAGCCCGGTGCCGCCTGTGCGGCGTTGATGACCGGCGTGAAGTCTTTGTCCGTCCCGATGTGGGTGACGCCGGGCCATGCCACGAGCCCGGTCGTGAAGATGCGGCCCATGTACGACTCGCGCGGCTTCTGGATGCAGTTGGTGGTCATCAGGATCGCGCCCGGGAAATCCGGGAATTCCTTCTGCTGGTTGTTCCAGGCCGTGCCGAAGTGGCCGATGAAGTGCTTGTACGCCTTCAGCTTCGGGTAGCCGTGGCAGGGGAGCATCTCGCCGTGGGTGTAGACGTTGATGTTCCGGCCTTCGGTCTGCTTGAGGATTCCCTCAAGGTCTTTCAGGTCGTGGCCGGAGACGAGGATGGCCTTGCCCTGGACCGGCGTGATGCGGACCTTGGTCGGGACCGGGTGACCGTAGGTCGTTGTGTTTGCCTTGTCGAGCAGTTCCATGACTTTCAGGTTGAGCTTGCCGGTCTCGAGCGACGCGGCGAGCAGCACGCCCGAGTCCTGTTTGCCCTGCGCCAGCAGGTCAAGGATGCGGTGGAACTCGGCGTAGGTGGTGTCGTCATCGTAGCCGAGCGCGTGGGCGTGGTCGGCGTAGGCGGCAGCGCCCTTGAGCCCGAAGAGCACGAGGTCGTGCAGGTCGGCCACGTCGTCGCCCCACAGTTGGTGGCGGGCGAGGATGCCCTTGTCCCGGCCCTGTTCGACCAGGGCCTTGATGCCGACCGCGGGAACCCAGGCAGCCGGACCGGACAGGTTCTCCGGCGTCTTGCCGGCCTTACGGCAGGCGTCCTCGTACATCCGCTTCGCGTTGAGGCGCATTTGCGCGGCGTGCCTGAGCAGGTTCTCGAGCCGCTCCGGGTCGAAGTCGACGTTGGTGATGGTTGCGAAAAGCGCCTCGACGGTGAAGGCGTTGACCTCGCGGTGGGTCGCACCGAGCTGGCGGGCGCGGTGGGCATACTGGGCCACGCCTTTGGTCGCATACAGAAGAAGGTCCTGCAGGATTGCGCAGGTCTCGTCTTTGCCGCAGACGCCCTGCACGGTGCAGCCGGTGCCTTTGGCGGTCAGCTCGCACTGGTAGCAGAACATGCTCATTTCTTAACTCCTTTGTACTTGCTTACCGTTGACATCAATGGTGACTTTAGCTAACGGGATGGTCTTGCCCGAGTCGGCAATCGCCTGCTTCGTGAGTTGCACGAGGCCGGAGCAGCAGGGCACGGTCATGTGGGCGCAGGTTACCGACTTCGGCGTGCTCTCGGTGAACATCTGCGTCAGTTTCTCAAGGTAGGCGTCGGCGTCGTCCAGCTTGGGGCAGCCGATGAGGAGGACCTTGCCCTGCACCAGTTCATCATGGAAGTTCGGGTGCGAGGAGCCGACGCAGTC
>CAYOCZ010000535.1:0-2310 GCA_964402475.1 uncultured bacterium
CCGACATCGAGGCCCGGTTGCAGGCCATGACGGAAGAAGCCGGGAAGGCGACCGGACAGGCCGAGACGGCCAAGGGCGAGGCCGAGCGACTCAAAGAAGCGATCACCAAGTCGCGCGAGACGGTCAAGGCCGAAGGCCGAGAGACCGCCGCCGCTTTCAAGCGCCGCGTCTCGGAGTTGCGCACGAAGTTCGCCCAGCGGGAGAAGGTCCGGCAGGAGAGCGTTGAGGAAGTCATTTGGGCCGCCAAGGACGTGCTTCGTGGGGATCTCAAGGATAAGGGCAAGGCGCTGACGCTCGGTCTCGTGCGGGCCAAGACTCCGGCTGCACAGGCTAAGGCGCTGGCGCGCATCTACGAACTCGCCGAGCAGGCCGAACTCGCCGAGGCCCAGGCAGGTGCGCGGAAGGCACTCGACACGCTCGCCGAGCGGGCAGACCGATTGCATGACGACCGGCTCCATGCCTATGCCGAGCGAGTTCTGTCGGCCTACCAGCGGAGCAGCCTCAGCGACGCCAAGCGACGCCAGTTGGAGAGCCGCCTGCGGTTCGTCCAGGGCCAGGAGAGCCCGCTGCTCCCCAAGAAGGCGCTTGTCGAACTGGAACGCCTCGCCCGCAAGCCCATCGGCGGCCTATCGCTGGAAGAAGCCAGCCGCCTGTCGCGGGTCGCTCACCTGCTGCTGCACCTGGACAAGATGCAGCAGGAACGGGCTCTGGCCGACAAGTTCGGCAACGCGGAGGAACGTCGCGGTGCGGCCGTCGGCGAACTGACGCGGACGCCGCCGCTCGAACACCGGCGCGGGGAGGTTCCGGCCAAGAGCGGCCTTTCGCGGTTCGGCGCACTGAACATCCAGACGCAGACGCGCATCGCCGACATCACCGACCGGCCGTTCGCGGCGGTTGACTGGCTCAAGGGCGAGTTCTCCGCCGGAGTCACGTTTGACACGTTCGTCGGCGACGTCGAGAAGGGCAGGCTCGCGGAGATTGACGAAACGCTCGCTTACCTCGACATTCAGGATCAGGCCATCGTCGCGGCCGGATACGACCCCGAAGCGACCTCCCTTGGCGACCTGTCGGCCCAGTTCGGCAAGTTTGGGAAACAGAAGACGCGGGTGGTCAAGTTCGCCGGCCGTAAGATCGACCAGCCGGTGCCCGTACTCGCCAAACTCTGGGCCTACCTCGACCAGCCGTATTCGTGGCAGTTGCTTGTGGACGGCGTGGAGTTCCAACTTGTGCGCGACCAGAGCCCGCGAGGTTGGCGGCTCGGGCTCAGTCCCGAGGAAGTGATCAAGCTGAAGAAGGCCCTGGAGGACCAGGCGCCCAGGGCCGTGGCGCTGGCCAGGGTCTTCCAGGACTGGCACGCAGGCGACTTCGCCCAGCGTGCCCTTGCCAAGCAGTTTGAGTGGAGCGGCGAGCGGGTGCCCAGGGAAGAGCGGTACACGCGGGTCATCCGTGGCCGTGAAACTGAAATCCCGAAGTCGATGGATGAACTGCATCAGCAGGTCCGCGATGCCATGAACACCTTGCCGGAACATCAGTCGTGGGCGAAGAAGCGAACGGGGGCCACGCGCCCCACGCTGCTCCTGGACGACATCTTCGTGGACGAAACCCGGCTGCATCGGCAGATGGCCCATTATGTCGCCTACGCCGACGCGCTGCACGGGATGCACGACCTCTTGGGCGACCCCGACGTGCGAGGCGCCATCACGGATTACCACACGAAAGACACGCTCCGCGAGTTGGAAGGTTACTTCTCGATGGTCATGGAAGGCCGAAGCGAGCCGAGGACGATTCTGGATCAGGCGGTCAACAAGGGTATCCGCATGACCGCGCGGGCGTACATGCTCGGCAACGCAGGGATGCTCCTGTACCAGCCCGTCAGTTGGATAAGCCTGCGGTGGTTCTTCCCCAGCGACATCTTCTGGAAAGTCACGAAGGATTTCCTGGCTCACCCGGCCAAAGCGTGGGCGGCCCGGAAAGAGGGATTGGCCCGCTCGCGGGTGATGCAGATGCGGTATTCCAGCGGCGAGACCATGCGCATCCTCAACCAGTCCATGGCGCCGGGACGCGGCAAGCCGGGACGCCTTGACCGCTGGCTGTCCAAGACGATCGGGTTTGTCGATTCCGGCCCCATCACCGGAGCGCGCGAGATGGCCCGCGCTATGCTTGAGGCACAGGGCAAGGAAGCGTCGCCGGAGAACCTCGACCGCCTTCTGATGCGGGCCATCAACCACAATCAGCCGTCGTGGGATTATCCGGCCTTGACGGGTTGGTCGCGGGCGGGCCGCAAGCAGCCCTTCGCCCGCGCCCCGCTTC
>CAYOCZ010000536.1:0-2288 GCA_964402475.1 uncultured bacterium
CTCATCAGCCCGGCCGGTCTTGGCGTCCGAGAAGGCATCTTCACATTCGCGCTGCGCCTGGTCATGCCGGAACCGGTTGCGATCATTGCGGCCCTGCTCTCGAGAATCTGGATCGCGGGCAGCGAGGGACTACTGGCCTTGGTCTTTACTCTGCTGCCCAGGCTCGTTAAGCTGAGGACGCGATGAAACACCGGCCCCAGAAGCAGTCAACCAAGCCTGAACCACCTAGGCAGGCCGGCCCCGAGATCCCGGAGTCCCGCCTTCGGGCCGCGGCGATTGTCGTTTTCGCGCTGCTTCCGCTGCTTTTCTACGGCAAGTACCTTTTCGGCGCCAACATGCTCTTCGGCACGGACTGGCTTGGCGCCGGCAGCTATATGTGGCGCGAGTTCATGGCCACCTACATCAGGTCTCACGGCAATGTCGCGCTCTGGTGGCCGGCCTTGCTCTGCGGCCAGCCGACGGTCGCCGGCTTCTTCGCCGACATGTTCTACATTCCCACCCTGCTGCTCCGCCTGTTCCTGCCCGTACACGTCGCCTGGACCTGGACGTTCGTGTTGCACCATTTCCTGGCCGGCCTCGGCACTTTCCTGCTACTGAAGGAACTGAAGGTCTCGACCCTCGCTGCTGGCCTGGGCGGTATCGGCTACGAACTTGCCGGGAGCCTGGTAACGCTCGTGTACGCCGGACACGACGGCCGGCTGATCGGCTCGGCGCTCATGCCGTTGGCCTTGTTCTTCCTGCATCGCGGTATGACCCGGCGGCAGTTCGTCTGGTTCGCGTTGACCGGCTTCGTCATCGCGCTGCAACTCCTTTCCGGTCACGTGCAGAAAGTCTACTACACCGGCCTGATGCTCTTCGCGTACTTCCTGTTCATGGTCATCCAATCCGCCGTCCGGGAGAAGTCCGCCGGAACAGTGTTCAAGCTGTCCGCCTATTTCGTCGCCGCGGTCGGACTCGGCATCGCCCTGTCGGCAATCCAGTACCTGCCGGTCTACGGTAACATCCCGTTTGCCTCGCGCGGCGTCGAACGCGGCTACGGGTACGCCTCGTCCTGGTCCATGCCGGTCATCGAGACACTCGACCTGTTGACCCCCAGATTCTCTGGCGGGCTCGATAGCTACTGGGGCAAGAACGTCTTCAAGCTCCACAGTGAGAACCTCGGCATCCTGCCCCTGCTGTTCGCCTTCGTCGCTGTCTTCCGGCGCTGGAAAGAGCGCAACGTCAAGTTCTTCACGTTCTCGTTCGTGGGCGTGACGCTGATGGCGTGGGGCGGCAACACGCCGTTCTACTACATTCCCTACTATCTCTTCCCCGGAGTGAGCAAGTTCCGCGGGCCGGCGATGATATTCTTCCTGGCTGCGTTCTCGCTGGTCGCGCTCGCCGGACTCGGAGTCGACTACGTCCTGCGCGGCGCAAAGGAAGGCGACACCCGCAAGACGACGAAGACGGTACTGGTCTTCGGCGCGATCCCGCTCGTGCTCTTGCTCCTCTTCGGCGCGCTCAAAGGGCCCATGATGTCGCTGCTTGGTTCCATGACCAATCAGACCTCACAGAAACTCGAGGCGCTTGCGGCCAACTATCCGGCAATACTGGGAGGCCTGCTGTTCGCGGCGGTCTTCGCTGCGCTGGGTATTCTCCTGGTCCGGCTGTTTGTCAACCGCAGGCTGAAGCCGGTCGCCTTCGCCGCGGGCCTTGCGGCAGTCATGGTTCTGGACGTCGGACTCTCGTTGAGTCTCTGGGACGAATCCCGAGGCTACGTCCGAGGGGTGCCGCCACCCAAGGAGTACTTCACCCCGGATGAGGCCGTCGCGTTCCTGAAACAGGACACCTCGCTGTACCGGGTTCTGCCCTGGCACTACGAACGGAGCGACGACGGCATCCTCGACTACAACGGGATCCAAAGTGTCGCCGGCCAGATGCCCAACCCGCTGCAGGTCTATCAGGATTTCCTCGGGGCCGGCACCAGCGTGTTCTTCCGGCCCGACAACATGCTCAACCCAAACTACATGAACCTGTCCAACGTCAAGTACGTCATCAGCGTGACGCTACCAGAGGATGCGTCACGCTACGACCAACCGACCCGCCAGACAATTGAGCAAATTCGCACCTACTTCAGCCAGCCTCGGTTCGAGCCGGCTTTCGCCGGCCAGAAGTACGCCATCTACCGGAACACGACAGCTCTTCCGCGCGCGTTCGTTGCTCCCGGCTTCCAAGTCCTCGCCAACAAGGAAGAACTGCTCGGCATGCTGCTCCGGCCCGACGTCAACCCGGCCCGGACCGTCTTATTG
>CAYOCZ010000537.1:0-2284 GCA_964402475.1 uncultured bacterium
AGCTGTTGACAGGAGAAACAACAAGTCGTATCTTAAACTATGCAGGTGCGGGTCAGGAGACTGCCCGGCCGGGTATCGGTTCGAGGCTGGTTGTGGTGGCCAGGCACGAGCTGCCCCGCGTGTCGGTTGAACGCTCCGTTTAGCATTGAGCGACCCGCGCCGTTAAGACGCGGTGCCTGTTCCCGGTGATCGGGCGCGACGTGGCCATTGATGGGGATACGCGCATTGAGGAGTTGCTTGAACAATACCCGGTTCTGGCCGGTGTTTTCGTGCGGCTCGGGCTTCCCTGCTTTGTCTGTGGCGAGCCGGCGTGGGGGACGGTCGGGGACCTGTGCAAGCAGCACGGCCGCGACTTGTTGGAAGTTCTGTCGGTTCTGAGAGCGGCTGCCAAGAAGCCCGGAAAGCCGGGCGATAGGGATCGATGAACGGCCAGCCAAGCGGCACGATTGGTTTCGGGCCGGTTCCCTCGCGGCGACTGGGAAGGAGCCTCGGTATCAACAACATCCCACCCAAGAACTGCACTTACTCCTGTGTCTACTGCCAAGTTGGTAGGACCTTGCGCAACGAAGTCGAACGCCGGCAGTTCTATGAGACCGAAGCGGTGATGGCTGGTGTCCGGGAGAAGCTCGAGCAGTCAAGGGCAAGCGGCGAGCGGGTCGACTACCTGACCTTCGTGCCTGACGGCGAGCCGACGCTCGACGTCAACCTCGGTAGAGAAATCGACGCCCTGCGTTCTTCGGGTGAGAAGATTGCGGTGATCACAAACAGCTCACTGCTCTGGCGCGACGACGTCAGGGCGGAACTGGGGAAAACGGACTGGGTTTCATTCAAGGTTGACTCAGTTCTGGAGCGGGTGTGGCGCCGGGTGAACCGGCCTCACCGGAGTCTGAGCCTTGATGCAATCCTGAATGGAGTGCTGGATTTTGCACGGACCTATACCGGGACGTTGGTCACCGAGACGATGCTGGTCGAGGGTATCAACGACACGGACGCGAACGTGGCGGCAGTGGGCGATTTCCTTGCGCGGCTCCGGCCCGCGGTTTCTTATCTTGCCATTCCGATTCGGCCACCGTTAGAGAAGCAGGTGCGGCCGCCAGCCGAGACTGCCGTCAATCGCGCATATCAACTTCTCACTCAGAAGCACAACCGTGTCGAGTATATGATTGGTTACGAGGGAAATGCCTTTGCGTGCACGGGCGACGTTGAGCAGGATCTGCTCAGCATCACGGCGGTTCACCCGATGCGGGAGGAAGCGGTCGCTGATTTCCTGAAAAGGGCCGGCGCGGAATGGAACGCTGTACGGCGTTTGGTCGGCCGTGGCGAACTCATAGAGACGGATTACGAAGGAAGGAAGTTCTACCTGAGGAAGTTCAAGGACAACGCCCGGTCTCATACCAGTGGCCGGGAAGTCGCGTCAGGCGGATGAACAATAACCTCTTCTACGGACTGATGCTGTCAGCCGTTGCCGGGCTGGCGACGACTCTCGGCAGTGTGGCCGGGTTGGTGGTCAGGCGGCCTGGGCCGTGGTTCATGTCGTTCATCCTCGGGTTCTCCGCCGGAGTGATGCTGCTCGTATCCTTCGTGGAGTTGCTGCGGAGCGGAATCGAGGTCGCGGGTTTCCTTGCCGGGATGGCGGCGTTCTTCGGCGGGATGCTTTTCATGCTGCTGCTCGACTTCTTCATTCCCCACGAGTACAAGGCAGAGCATTCGGAAGTCGCGAGTTCACCCGGGGCGCGGAGACTGATGAGAACCGGTCTGCTGATAGCCTTGGGTATCGGCATCCATAACTTGCCTGAGGGCATGGTTGCTCTTGCCGGTGCGCTGTACGACCGCGAGCTGGGCGTTGCGATAGCCGTGGCAATCGCCATCCATAACATTCCGGAGGGCTTGGCCGTCTCGGTCCCGGTCTACGCGGCTACCGGTTCGCGGTCGAAGGCATTCTGGTGGTCGTTCCTTTCCGGCGTTTCCGAGCCGGTCGGAGCCGTGCTGGCTGCGTTCGTGCTGATGCCCTTTCTTACACCGACGCTGCTCGGCGTAGTCATGGCCGCGGTCGCAGGGGTCATGGTTTTTATCTCGATTGACGAACTTATACCGGTGGCATTCTCCTATCGTCGTGAGCACGCGGCGGTCACCGGCGTCATCGTCGGGATGGCGGTTATGGCCTTGAGCCTCTGGCTGCTCCGGTGAACCATAGGAACTGACTTCGGTCTGCTTCCCGCTGGACGCAGAGCCGGGTTCAGATGTTGTCCTTGCGCAGGGCGCACTTATGCTAGAGAACTGGCAG
>CAYOCZ010000538.1:0-2284 GCA_964402475.1 uncultured bacterium
AGTTGCAGGGATCGTCCTGCCAAGCCTTGAATCTGCCCGCAGATACAGCCGTGTCGCCACTGCCGGCGCGAATCGCTCCGGTATGCGATCCGCTTGAAGTACTCGTCCGCGTAGGCATACGCAGGCACCGCGAAGGGCAGCTTGGAGGGCTGAAACTCCTCCGGCTTCCCGCTCATGGCCGGGCGATGCCGGCTGTAGGAATCCAACGGACCAAGCACTCGTTGGGCAGTCTGGAACAGCGACTTCAGTCGTTCACAATGTACGTTCACATCGTCACCGTCCGTGCCTAGAGCCGCTCCGTCCACATGCAAGCCTATCCGATGCCCCAGTTGGCGCAGTTCATTCAAGATTGACTGGCCGTAGGCAGAGAAGGGATTGTAGACCTCAGCGGTGATCAATATGTGAAAGACGGAGGCGATGCCCATTTCGCGGTCGAGCCGGGCGATTCGCAGAGCGTCCTCCAGCGACAGGTCGACATCATGGCGCAGGATGACCTGTCCGTCGGACTGATGGTCAAAGTCGGCAAATGAGGTGAAGCGATAGCCGGCCGCTGTGAACGACTTCAGGACCTCGCGGTAGTGGTCCTCCGTGAAAGCGCAGCCAGCCATCTCTCCCGTCACGACTACCTCCTCAAGGGCTTCGCTGGCACCCCGGCGACGGTCTCCCCATCCGCTACGTCCCGAATGACCACCGAACCCAGACCTGTGAGACAATCATCGCCGACATGGACTTTTTCCTTAACGATTGTGCCAGCACCTATCCATACCCTCGAGCCAATGCTGCTCTTGCCGCAGAATACAGCACGAGCAGTGATGATGCAGTCCTCACCTATTGTCACGTTGTGGCCAATGTGCACGTAGTGGTCAATCTTGGTCCCCCGACCTATGGTCGTGTCCCCGAGTGTACCTCGGTCAACGTTCACGTAAGGAAACAACTCCACATCATCGGCTATCAATGTCCTACCAACATGAGGAATTCTGAGGAGTCCCTTCGTCGCGCTTGCCCGGGCGATGCCGAACCCGGGGCTGCCAATCATGCAGTGCTGTCTCACGGTCACCGTTTTGCCGATCTCGACCCTGTCCCCCACAACAGTGTGCGAGAGAACTCGACTTCGTTCGCCTATCCGGCACTTCCCGACCACGCAGCAGGGGCCGATGTGCACCGAAGGGTGTATGTCTGCCTCGGGGTGGACGAGCGCGGTCGGATGTGTGCCTTCTGGATAGACGTCCTCCTCTGGATACGCTTCTCGGAGAATCAACCCAATCACGTATCGAGGGTCGTCAACTAGGAAGAAGGTTTTGTCCCCGCCCTCAAGCGCTTCCTTGTTCTTCAGCCCCCATGACCTTTCAAGCAGAATCACCCGCGCTGGCGTGCTATCGAGCATCGCCAGAGTCTGGCCTCCAGGCCTGTTGAAGAAGATGAGGCTGCTCGTGCTGGCATCCGTCGCCGTCTGGACGTCGGCAAAGGCGTCCTTCCGGGCATCGCCGACGACCTCCGCGTCGACGCCTGCTGCTGCCAAGATTCCGCCCAGATGGTTCATGTGACTCAGCGCCCCGGGCCAGCGATTGTGAACTTCCGAACCGCCGCGACCACGTGTTGTGCCTGCTCGTCGCTCAGCTCAGGATAGACCGGAAGCGCGATGGTTTCTGTGGCTGCCTTCTCGCTCTCCGGAAGGTCGCCGGGCTTGTAGCCGAGGTGCGCGAAGCACTCTTGGAGATGAAGCGGCAGCGGGTAGTAGACTTCGGTTCCGATGCCCTGTTCCTTGAGAAATGCCTGAAGATCGTTGCGTCGCGGGGCGCGGATGACGTACTGGTTGAAGATGTGACGGCCGCCGAGGCCGTCGTCCCCCGTCCCTCGTCCCTCGTCCCTCGTCCCTGCGTAGGACGCGATTATGGGGAGCTGGATGAGGCCGGAAGAAACCAGGCCGGAGGCTTCGAACAGGGCATCGTAGCGCTTGGCATTGGATTGGCGACGGGCGGTCCAGTCGTCGAGGTGCTTCAGCTTGGCCAGCACGATTGCGGCCTGCAGTGTGTCGAGCCGGAAGTTGCCGCCGACGAGCTTGTGAAAGTACTTGGGCTTGGAGCCGTGGGCACGGAGGACTCGGACTCTCTCGGCCCGCTCCGGGTCGTTGGTCACGACCATGCCGCCGTCGCCAAAGGCCCCTAGGTTCTTGGATGGAAAGAACGAGAAGCAGCCATAGTGCCCGATGGAACCGGCGCGCCTGCCTTTGTACTCGGCGCCGATTGCCTGGGCCGCGTCCTCAACGACGACCAGGTTGTGGCGG
>CAYOCZ010000539.1:0-2277 GCA_964402475.1 uncultured bacterium
CGCCGGTGAAGCTCGACCGGCTCGCGGAGTTGGCCGCGGTCCCACCCGAAACCGTGCGGACCGTGATTGACCGGCTGAACGCGGACTACCAGGAGACCGGCCGGGCTTTCCGGGTGCAGCGGGTAGCGCAGGGATTCCAACTCTATACGATGCCGACGTACGCGGAGTTCGTGCGCCGTCTCTACCAACGCCAGTACACGCACCGGTTGTCGCGGGCCGCGCTCGAGGTGCTGGCAATCGTCGCGTACAAACAGCCGGTCACGCGGCCCGAGATAGAGCAACTGCGCGGGGTTGACTGTTCGGGCCCACTCGTTACGCTATTAGAGCGGCGGCTGATTGCGACCTACGGCCGCGCCAGCCGGCCGGGCAACCCCTTCCTCTACCGGACCACGTCCGAGTTCCTCCGCTACTTCGGGCTGGCCGGGCTTGAGGACCTGCCGCGAATGGAGGAAATCGGCGAATTCCTGGCCCGACGCGAGGCGGGGCCGGACGAAGCCGAACCGAACAAGGGCGAGACGTTTGATTCACTGGCAATGGACGGCGGCCATCGGGACGCCGCGCCGGAAGATGCGAGGTAGACGACTATGTTTGAACGACTGAAAGACGAACGCCCGAACGACGACCCGGTGAAACTCGTGGTCGGACTACTCACTTCGGACCAGAGCCTGCTGGCGCAGGCACAGTCCGCGCTGGCCGAAGGGTTCGGGGCCGTAACAGTGAAGAGCGAGGAGATTCCGTTCAGCTTCACGGACTACTACGAAAAGGAGATGGGCCCTAACCTGATTCGACAGTGGGTGGGGTTCCATGGCCTGACCGAGTCCGAGCAACTCGCCGATTTCAAGCGCACGACCATTTCTCTTGAGAAGCGTTTCCTCGGGCCGGACAACAAGCGTCGCGTCAACCTCGACCCCGGCCTGCTGTCTCTGCACAACCTGGTGCTGGCTTCGACCAAGGGCTTCGCCCACCGCATCTACATGCGCGACGGCGTCTACGCCGAGCTGACGCTTCTCTTCCAGTCCGGCAAGTTCCAGCCGCTGGCCTGGACCTATGCCGACTACCAGACGCCGGTCTGCCAGGAATTCCTGATGCACTGCCGCAAGGAGTTGCTCGCCGACGCCGCGCTGCAACGGACCGGTCAGGACAACCCGTTCATCAAGGCGTCGTAGCCAGTCCCGGGACCCCGACTTTGCACCACGGGGCACGCAGAGATAGCGGAGGGTACAAGATGGACCTCGGTTTTCACACGACACTGTGTTCGCCGTGGCCGCTGTGGTTGGTCCTGCGTCGTTCCCCGGGGAAGAAGGCCCTGCTTTGAAAGAGTTGCGTCACTACTTCCTTACCGGCGTCGCGACGCTGCTGCCCCTGAGCGTCACCGTTTTCGTCTTCTGGTTCATCATCGTCCGGCTCGGCAACCTGTTCCACCCGCTCTTCCGGGTCCACCCGTGGCTCGCGCGCCTGCCCGGCTGGGTCGCGACGCTCGCCGGGTTCGTGCTCTTCCTCTTCCTCGTCCTCATCACCGGCTGGATTGCCGCGGGTCTCATCGGCCGGCTCACGCTCGGCTGGCTCGACAAGGTCCTGAAGCGAATGCCCATCGTCAAGAGCATCTACAGCTCAGCGCGCCAGCTCACCGACGCGGTGTTCGTCGACCGCAGCTCGCTCCGCAAGACCGTCCTCGCCGAGTACCCGCGCCACGGGATATTCGCGGTCGGGTTCCTCACGAGCGACGAGAGGATAACGCTCGCCGACGGCCGCAAAGCGCTCTTCGTCTTCTTCCCAACCGCGCCCAACCCGACCTCGGGCTGGCTCGCCCTCATCCCCGAGGCCGAGATCACCGAGACCATGATGAGCATCGAAGAAGGCCTGAAGCTCGTCGTCTCCGGCGGCGTCATCAAGCCGGCCCACATGGGCGCCTTCATCCGGCCCAAAGCCTGACCTGGCGTAGACCCGGCAGGAAGTGTCCGCAGATTGCGCAGATCACACAGATTCCGGTCCGCCCTCCGCCACTGCAAACTGGTCACTGCAAACTCGCGCCCACAGGGCGCGTGAAAGCTCGTCGGATTGTGCCTTGTGTCTCTCGCCGTGTGTCTCCTCGTATCCCCCGTCGTATCGTTCGGTGTATACTGACCTGTGTCTCGCGCTGCGTCGACACTTGCGTCCGCGGCTGAATAGCGACCTGGGTCTCGACCCGAATCGCAAGCCGCAGGCGGCGCTGAACCGCGCGCTGCTTCAGAAGCCGTTTGGGAAGCCGAACCCGGCGTTGTTTCACCGGTTGTATGA
>CAYOCZ010000540.1:0-2277 GCA_964402475.1 uncultured bacterium
TGACATTCTGCCTGTGCACGGTGCTGGCCGGCGTGGCGCCGGCCGCTGATTCGCTGTTCGTCCGGCTTATCGGCCGCTACGACTCGGCGCTGTTTGCGTTTGGTGTGGACGTGCGTGGAGGCTATGCCTATGTCGCGAACTCAGATGACTTTCGCGTTCTCTCGGTCGCCGATCCAGCCCATCCGGTTGAGGTGGGGCGCTGCGACTCGCCGGTCATAGCGCGGGGTGTAGCAGTGGCCGGTGACTACGCGTATGTCGCGGACTTCGACAACTCGCTGCGGGTCATCTCGGTTGCCGACCCGACGAATCCGGTTGAGGTCGGGCGCTGTGACTTGCCGGCTGAGGCTCACGACGTGGCAGTCAGCGGGGGCCACGCATATGTCGCTGATGGCGTCGGTGGGCTGCGGGTTATCTCAGTGGCTGACCCGGCGCATCCGGTTGAGGTCGGGTACTTGGACACGCCGGGCACGGCCTATCATCTGAAAGTGGTTGGGGGCTATGCCTATGTCGCGGACATGGGCGGCGGGTTGCGTATCATATCGGTGGCGGACCCAGCGCATCCGATTGAGATCGGCAGCTATGCTTTGGGAGGCACGCGGGCTGTGGGCGTGAGCGGCGGGTATGCCTACATCGGTTGCACTGACCAGAGCTTCCGTGTCCTTTCAGTCATCGACCCCTCGCAGCCGACCGAAGTCGCACGTCTCGATTCGGTTCTCCCTGGCGCTGAGGATGTGGCCGTTGTTCGCAGCTACGTCTTTGTCGCGGAATGGCTAGGCCACCTCGGACTGCAGGTTATCTCGGTTGCTGACTCAGCGAATCCCGTCGTGGCCGGGCACTACGGCTGCCTTTGCTGGTCTATAGCGGTGGACGGGGACTACATGTATGTCGGTACAATCGCGGGGGTGTACATACTCCAGTTCTACCAACCTGGCGACCTAGACGTTGACAACGACTCGCTCGACGTCACAGCCGGTACGCTCCGACTCTCTGCGGGGAACTGCCCCTGCATGGGGACTGTCCCCAAAACCGACACCGGATATGCGTTCGGCGAGTTCATCCTCGCCAACACCAGCACATCATACAACCCGGACTCCATTGACGGACCGAGCGTATCCCCGGTGAATGGCCTGTATTTCACCGGCTCGCTAACCGGTCCAAGCGGCTCCATCGACAGCGTCCTCATCCCGAATCTGCCTGCGTCGCTGGCTCAAGGTCAAACACTCATGTGTACCTTGGCCGTGTACGTGCCGCCGGGAATCGCGAATGGTGACTATACAGGGTCAATCACCATCAGTGGCAAGGACACTTCGGGCTTGCTGGTGCAGGAGGACTTCTACGTACTGCTCAATGTCAGGAACAAGCTCGGCGACCTCGACATAGACAATGACTCGCTCGACGCTATCGTCGATACCATTCGTGTCCAGCCAAGGCTGGTGTCATCCCGGCCGCCGCCGGAGTACACCGAGTACGCGCTCGGCGAGTTCATGCTGGCCAATACGAGCACGACCTACAACCCGGACACCTCGGACGGACCGAGCCTGTCGCCGGTCGAGTCACTGAGCTACACCGGCTCGCTGACCGGTCCGGGCGGCACCATCGACAGCATCCTCATTAGGAACCTGCCCGCGTCATTGGCGCAGGGGCAAACGGTTGTCTGCACGCTGGTGGTGGAAGTGCCTCCTGACCTTCCTGTTGGCGACTACTCTGGTTCCATCATAGTCAGCGGCCATGATTCGCTCCACTACGAGATAGCGGATACCGTATACGCTCTCGTGACAAAGCTCGGCGACCTTGACATCGACGGCTACTCGCTGAGCGTGGCCCGTGACACGATGGACCTCCACGTCCAGCCGGCCGGTCCGGTCTATTCGCCCTACGCCAAGGCCGAGTTCATGCTGGTCAACACCACCGAGTCCTACAACCCGGATGCAGCAGACGGCCCAAGCCGGTCGCCGCTCCGAGCGGTCAAGGTTGAGGCAAAGGTCGAGGCACAGGGCAATTCTATAGACAGCGTCCACGTGCTCAACCTACCCGAGTCTCTCGCTGTCGGGCAGGCTGTGGAATGTACGTTGGCTCTGGTTCTGCCGGTGGGTACGCCGCCTGACGGCTACGCCGGTCTCGTAATCATCGATGCGTACGACACGCTCGGCTACGAGGTACGGGACAGCTTCTTCCTGCGCGTTTCCGGCCCGCAGCCGCGCAGCAATCTCGACTCCCTCCGTGTAGCGCCGATACCGTTCAAGCCGCACCAGAACCCGGAGCATGACGCCATCCACT
>CAYOCZ010000541.1:0-2276 GCA_964402475.1 uncultured bacterium
ACATCCAACGGACGGAGGCGGAATGGGCCTTTCGGATCCCCAAGGAGGAGCTGGTGCTCCGTCCGATCTGGCACCAGAAGCCCGGGCGGGTCAAAGCGCACATCCTGGTGTGCTTCCTGACGCTATCAAGAATGCCTATTCACCGTCCTAACCCGACTTCGCGGATTCGTGGGGTCAAACCGGCGTAGCGAGGTCGAAAAGGGCCTTTTCAGCCGAAAGTCTTCACTACATCGGCACCTCCTTGCCGCCGGGGGCGGCCGTGATCCGGGGCGGCGGTTGGGCCGGTAGTTGCAGCTTCAGCCGGGCCAACAACAGTTGCAGGTCCGGTTCCGGTTGGGTGTAGCGCGACAGGATCAGCGTGCGACCGTCGCTGGTGGGGATATGCACATCGACCATCTGAACCGCCGCGAACTTCTCCAGAACGCTCCGCGTGGTCAAGCCCGGGGCCAGGGTCCACAGCCACTGACCCAGTGTCACGTGCAGGCAGTAGGCCAGGAAGCTCACGAAGATGTGGGCTTCGATCCGCTTCTCGTCCTGGTGGAAGATCGGCCGCAGGGCCAAGTCTCCCTTGAGGTTACGGAACGCCTGCTCGACCTCCACCAGTTGCAGGTAGTACGCCCATACCACGGCCGGGTCGGTCTCGGTCAGATTGCTCCGCAAGAGATACCGACCTTCCCGCCGGCGCACCTGCCGCAGCTTGTCCTTGTTCAGGCGGTAGCTGAATGTCGCCTCGCTGGCGTGCACTTCGACTATTACCAGCCGCCAGGCACTGGGGGCCTGCTGACGGGCGGCGCCCAGCTTCATCAATAAATCCTCCCGACGCAGCTTCATCGCCTGCAATTCGTGCAGGCGGTGCCAGAGCTTCTTGAGCTGTCGGCGACGCATGGAGCGTTCCTTGGCCACCCGATCGGCGCTGCGGGCCAGGACGTACAGTTCTCCCTCTTGCGGCAACAGCTTGACCGCCACGCCCGGATGCGCCTGTTGCCAGGGCTTCTCCACGAGAGCTTTTTCCAGCTTGGTCAGCCGGCCTTTGGGCGTGCCCACCAGATACTGCACCGGCGGGTCGCTGGCCCGCATCTCGGCCAGGATCTCTTCGGTGGGAATACCCCGGTCCATTACCCAGATGCGTCGGGCCTTGCCATACTGCTTCTCGATCTTCTGGAGAAACGCCTTCAACGTGGTCTTATCGGAGGTGTTGCCCCGGAGGGTTTCATAGGTCAGCGGAAAGCCTCGTGGCGTGACAATCAAGGCGATCACCACCTGAACGCAGTCCGGCCGTTTGTCCCGGCTGTAGCCGAACTGCCGCAGATCGTTCTCGTCACCGGGCGGCTCGCTCTCGAAATAGGTGCTCGTCAGATCATAGAGCAGCACATCGAACTCGGCCCCGAACAGATCACGCCAGCGTCCGACCAAGTGCGAGAACAGGGCGCTCTTGTGGGCCAGGATCTGATCGTGACAGCCGTACAGCTTGTGCGGATCGGCCGCCCCGACGTCCACCCCCAGCAGATCCGCCAACGCACTGCTCTCGAACCACTGGCGGTGCAAGCACCACTCGCTGCCCGGGGCCAGCAGCCGGTAGACCGTCAAGACCGCCAGGATCAAGTCCCAGCGGGTGCCCTTGCGGCTGGGCTTGAGACGTTGACTCCAGAACTGGTCCAACTGCAGCTCGTGCCACAGGTACAACGCCAACCAGCAGGCACCCCATTGCCGCGGTCGCTGCAGCGACAACTCCTTCAGCCGCAACCGCACGATGGGGATGTCCTTGTCCCCCGTGGAGTCGAGACGTTCCTCCGGAAACAACGCCATCGTCTGCGGCGGGCCCGCCTCGTCGGGAAACACTTCGACCGCGCGGGCCCACGCCCGCTCCTGGGCCTCGTTGATCTCGCCGAGGTACAGCACGTGCCGCTGGCTCACTCGTCCGTCGGCCAGCCGGCGGCTCTCGACGATGCTCCAGTAGGCGTGTTCCTTGCCGTTCTTCTTGCGTTGGATGTGCCGTAAGTACATACCGGCACTCCATTATGCGCCCCGCCGCACGGCCGCCAAGAGGCCGGGTCTTCACTACAACGGCTCGGAAGTCACCGATCGGCCCGCATGACCCCGCCAGCCGGGATCGCCGCCCCGAAACAAATCCAAAACCCACCGAATCCGCGAAGTCGGGCTAAAGGCCCTGGTTCCGGCCGTCTCCTACAAGCTGACGGTCGCCCTGGACCCGGATAGCGGCTTGGAGTCGGCCAAGGACCCCTCGCAATCGTCGTGGGTGCCGTTCAGCATCGGGA
>CAYOCZ010000542.1:0-2274 GCA_964402475.1 uncultured bacterium
TGATAACCCAGTCCGGATTAAATGCCGGCGGGCTTGACAGTGAAAGCATTTCCTGGACAATCGCCCCGCTCCTGAATGCCGCCGGTAGACTGGAACACGCTATGGGCAGCTATAAACTGCTGATGACGGATTCACCGGAAGAAGCACGAGCCCTGGCACAGTGGCTGGGGCAGAAAAATGCCGAGCGACAAAGGTTGACGGCAAAGGCTCTGACCAGAGCAAGAGAGCAGGTACTTACCCAGGGAGACCAGCCGGTTTTAATAGCCAGCGACGTGGAGTATCCTGCCGGCATTATGGGGCTTGTAGCCGGCAGGCTTGCCGAGGAATTTTACCGTCCGGTGCGCTCGGCCCTGCGCGATAAGATGAAAGAGCGCGTGGGCGATAAGACCATCAAACTGCTGGAGCAGCACAAGATCGGCCTGTTCGGAGCGATAACCTCCAAACCCAAGGACAAAGCACTGGCCGAAATCGACTCGGCCTTGCAGGACAAAGGGTTCCAATACTTCAGCCCGATTGTCACGATGCGCCAGCACTTCGACCTCGACATCTGCATTCGGCCCTGCAAGTCGTTCCCGGGCAACCCACTCAACTTCATCCGGCGAAAAGACGGAGGTTCTGAGGAGCCGAAGGTCGACGTGGTCATTTTCCGTCAGAACACCGAAGGCCTCTATTGCGGCGTCGAATGGACCAATCCGCCGGCCGATGTCCGAAAAGCCCTGGAGACCCACAAGAAGATGAAGGCGTTCGCCAGAGTCCCGTCCGAGGAGATGTCGATATCGCTCCGCATCTTCACCCGCTCCGCGTGCCAGCGCATCGTCCACGCCGGGTTCGAGTATGCGAAGCAGCACGGCTACAAATCGGTGACCGTCTGCGAGAAGCCCAACGTCATCCGGGAGACCTCCGGCATGATGGAGGCCGAAGCCAGGAAGATCGCGAAGGAGTACCCGGGCATCGCGCTGTGGTCGACGAACATCGATGCCCAGATGATGTGGCTGACCAAGAACCCCGAAGACTACGGCGTCATTGTATCCGGCAACATGTTCGGCGACATCGTGTCCGATGGATTCGCCGGCCTCGTGGGCGGTCTCGGCTTCGCGTGTTCGGCCAACATCGGCCGTGAGGTCGCGGTCTTTGAGCCCACCCACGGCTCGGCGCCGAAGTACGAGAAGCTGTCGCCGTCCATCGTCAACCCGGTGGCAATGATCATGGCGGCTGGCATGATGCTCGACCACCTCGGCGAGAACGCAATGTCGGAACGCATCAGCGCTGCCGTCGCCAAGGTGATAGCCAAAGGCAAGGTTCGCACCTACGACATGCTTAGGCTCTCCGGCGGCCCCGACGTGTTCAGCTCCGGCGCCGCCACTACACAACAGATGACCGACGCCATCATTGCCGAGTTGTGAGGCGAACGTGATAACCACCCAGGACATCGAGGGATTGTTCCACGACCAGCTCTCTTCGATCGAGAACGGAACTACGCGCGACCAGACCGTGGCGACGTGGATCGAGGCTGCAAGGTTGGGCGGCTGGCAATCGGTTGATGACCTCAAGGCCATGCCGTTCACGCTGCTGACCAAGACCCACGGCATTTCGCTGGTGGACCACACGATTGCGGTGACCGAGGGTGCCTTGGCACTTGCCCGGGCCCAGACGAACGCGTATGCCCACATGCCGTACAAGGTGAACACGGACCGCCTGATTGCGGGCGGGCTGCTGCACGACGTCGGCAAGCTGGTGGAGACCGAAAAGGACGAAAAGGGCGGGTTCCGGAAGAGCCGGAAAGGCATGTACGCCCGCCACCCCATATCCGGGGCGATCATCGCCGCCCGCTGCGGCATGCCCGACGACATCATCAACACCATCGCTTGTCACGCCAAGGAGGGCGACGGTGCGCCAAAGGTGCTCGAAACAGTCCTCATCCACCAGGCCGACTTCGCGACATTCGATCCGCTCGTGATGATGGAAAAGGGACAGCTCATCATCTGACCATGGCCACCATCGTCGAGAAGATAATCGCGGCCCACTCACCGTCCAGCTCGATCAAACCCGGCGACATCGTCGAACTCGGTATCGACGTGCGGGTCGCACGCGACTTCGGCGGCGCGAACGTGGTCAAGAACCTCGAGGACAACGGCCTCGGCGTGACCGACCCCGCTAAGACGTTCTTCACATTCGACTGCAATCCGACCGCTTCCGACCAGAAGTACGCGGCCAACCAGCAGGCCTGCCGGGTCTTCGCCCGCAACCACGGCATCAAGGTCTATGACGTTGACG
>CAYOCZ010000543.1:0-2271 GCA_964402475.1 uncultured bacterium
CTCCGAACCGGACCCCGTAAGGGCCGTGTGGGAGTACGCCACGGCACGTATGCCGGAGGCGAAGCAGGCGTTGGCCAAGGCCGCGACGGCCGAGGCTGCCGTCAGGGCGGAGAGGCTGGCACAGGGCCGGTCTCCCGAAACAGGCGGAGAACCCGCCGAAATCAGCGATTTAGTCGCCGACCTAAACAGCCCGTAGGCGTTGGGCGGCGGAAAGGCAAAGTATTATGGCCCTCACAAGCATTGCATCCGCACTAGTCGTAAAAAAGTGGTCAAGAGAGTTCTTCAAGTACGGCCTCGGCAAGATGTACTTCTCCAAGTTCATCGGGAAATGGGGTAAGGCTTTCGACCCGGCAATGGGCGACAAGCAGGACGTGGTTATGTCGGACCCCAACGCCATCGTACAGGTCAAGATGGACCTGTCTCGCGGCATCGGCGACACCATCACATTCCCCATGCTCGCCCCGCTGGCCGGCTATGGCCGCGTTCAGAAGGCTACCGCCGAGCAAGACGGCTCCGAGCAGAACACCGTCCGCACCCTGGAAGGCAACGAAGAGTCGTTCACCCAGTACAGTTGGTCGGCCACGCTCTTCGAGTGGGCGCACGCTGTCCGCACCATCGGCAAGCTGATGGAGCGACAGCCCGCGTTCAACGTCCTCGACTCGGTGACGGCCAACCTGGGTCTCTGGTGGGCCAAGGTGCTGGACCTGGCGACCTACAACGCTATGGCCGGCATCAGCATGGTCGATGACGGCACTACCGTCCGGATCGTTACCGGCACAACCCCCAGCCGCAAGTTGGTCGGCGGTTGCAAGGCCGGCACGGTCACCTTCCGCACAGCCGACGCGGCACTCGACGCGGCGGAGTACATGTGCTTCGAGATGGTCGATGAGGCTCGGCGGCAGGCGATGGACGACTCCAGCAACCAGACCATTCGTCCCATCATCGTCGGAGGCAGGGAAATGTACTACATGTTCCTGCATCCCAAGCAGGTCCGCGACCTGCGATACGATGCCGGAGCGTCGGTCAACATCACCTGGAAGGAAGCCCAGATGAACGCGGCTGCCCGGAGCAAGGAAAATCCGATTTTCCACAGCTCGCTGGGCATTTACAACGACGTGGCCCTGTTCGAGTACCCACGCGTCGCGTCCAGGCTTGGCACCAGCGGGGAGGTGGCCCCGACGACCAACACCTTTGACGACACCGATCAGGTCACTGACGGCGCCACGGCTTACCGTGCCCTGTTCTGCGGTGCCGGCGCGGCGGTCCACGCCTACGGGTCCATGCCGGCCTTCGTGGACGAGACGTTCGAGTACAAGACGCAGAAGGGCCGTTCGCTGCAAATCATCATCGCCATCGGTCGGCCGGAGTTCCACTCCGTCGATTACGGCGTGATGTCGGTGGACACTGCGGCTTCGACGTAGTTACTGCCCGGCGACCTTGGCGGTCGCTTTACCTTTCCCAACGGGGCGGCTGGATCAGGTCTGGCCGCCCCCGCGGGGCTTTTTCAAGTGTGGGAGTTGGCAATGACCGGAGCACAGATACGCGCGGCGGTCAATACGAGGTTTAACCTTTTGCTGACGACGAACGAGGCCAACGACTACATCAGCGAGGCCCTGCGGCAGATCGCGACCCGGGCGCTCTGGCCGGACCTGCATGAAACGGACTCGACCACGCTGGCCTTTACGACCGGGCTGAAGTTCAAGGCTTTGCCGGATGATTTCGGGACGCTGGACAGATTGTACGTTGCCGACGACCGGACCCTGTACCCGATGGCCCCTGACGAGATTCGGGAATTGCAGGAGATCAGCAACTCGACCTCGGACGAACCGCTCGACTACTGCATCATCGGCGGGGCGGTGTACGTCTACCCGCTGCCCGACGCGGCGGTGACGGTCAAACTCGACCACTGGGCGCGACCGGCGGCCGTTTCTGACGAAACCGCGGCGCTGGTTCTTGGCGACGAGTTCAAGGAGGCCGTGATTCTCGGCTCGATGATCGCCTACATGAACGGCGGGCTTGGCCTGGCCACGCATCCCAAGATGACCGAAACACTGACCTTGTACGAACGGCAGATTGCAATGCTTCTGCCGGGCGAGGACCACAAACCGAAGGCCGTGAAGGCGCATAGGTACTGCTGATGGACGCTACGGAACTTGCGGCATACGAGAGCGGTATAGCGGCGCGACAGACTCTGCGGCGCGGGAAGAGGACGCTCTACGTTCGCTATTACGATGTTGCGCATGGGTCAAGTCCGCCGCTGCCGGAGGCCGG
>CAYOCZ010000544.1:0-2263 GCA_964402475.1 uncultured bacterium
GGCTGCCCGTCGGATTGACAAGGGCATGGACCGGACTAGAATCAGCGCGCCATGAACCGGCGGCGGCTGTGCGTTTTTGTCTTGCTCGGAGTCGCAGCGGCAGTTGGCTTAGGGACGCGCCTCGACGACGTGGCGCTGCGTGACTCGCTGCGCGACATTGAGCCTTGGCTCCGTCCTCGCTGGCTGCAGGCACGAGGGCTGGGGGACTACTACAAGGCACATAGCTGGAAGCCGGCAGCGGACAGTGGTTTGGCCTGCATCGGGCGTTGGAGCTACGGCCCGTCGGTCAAGGTGTCGCTGCGCGTCACGAGCGACGATACCATCGTCTGCCTGGCTCGGGGTTCCGGTGCGAGCCTGATTCGGTTCCGGTCCCCGGACAGCCTGACGCTGAGCCTTCTGTCTGACATCAACTGCTCTGGTATCGTCAGCCGGGCAATCATCGAGGACACGCTGGTCTACTGCGGCATGAACCAAGGCGGCACGGGTATCGAAGTATGGGGCGTGAGCAACCTTGAGTCACCCGACCAGCTATCATACGTCTATCTTCCGCCAATCATGGACATCGCGGTGAAGGACACGTTCCTCTACGCCATCGGCTACCAGCAGGACTCACTTCGCGTATTCAACGTGGCCGACCCGAGCAACCCGGTGCAGGTCGGAGCCTGCTCGGACTCAGGCATCCACGGCATGTGCGTTGCAGGCAACTACTGCTACTTGGCTGACCAGTATGGTCTCTACATTGTCGATGTGCGCAACCCGACCAACCCACATCGTGTCGCGTCGATTGGCGGCTTTGAGGCCCTGGCCGTTGCGGTTTGTGACACCCTCTGCTTTGTCGGCACGTACAACGGAAGCGACTTTGTCCTCCGGGTCTACGACGTGAAAGACCCGACGATGCCATTCCCGGTCGGGTCGCTCCCCGGCATCGAGGCGCACGACATCTACCTGCCGCCAACCTGTGACACGGTGCTTTACACTCCCAAGCTGCATATCATCAACATCGCCAATCCTGCGAGTCCGAGGCAGATTGGCTTCGTGGACTGCCCCGGTTGGGACTATGGTGTGGTCGCCGTACCTGCGCTTGGGCATGCCCTGGTCGCGGACTACTTCAAAGGCATGGTTGCCGTCAACATCAGCAACCCGGCCACGCCGCTCGTGGACGCGATGGCCTATGCCGGAGACCAAGCGCTGGACATCACGATTGAGGACGGCAAGGCCTACCTGGCGAGCTATCACGCCGGGCTCCAGATTCTGGGGAAATCAGGGACAGTCACCTATTTCTTGACCTAGTGGTTGTCCCGCGCCAGCCTGCGTCGTGCCGAGAATCTCTCGCGTCGTCGTCCCCGACTTGGCCCATCACGTCACCCAGCGTGGGAACAATCGGCAGGATGTATTCCTGACTGACGCGGACCGAGTTGCCTACCTGCAAGTACTGAGGCACCAGGCTGTCAGGTGCCGGCTTGAAGTACTGGGCTACTGCCTGATGACAAACCACGTCCATCTGGTAGTCGTTCCGCAGAACGAGGCCTCGTTGGCCCGGGCGGTTGGCCGTACGCACTTCACCCATGCTCAGCGCTTCAACACCGACCACGGCCGGAGCGGGCACCTGTGGCAGGGGCGATTCTACTCCTGCGCGATGGAGAGCGGACACGAACTGGCTGCCCTGCGCTACGTCGAACAGAACCCGGTTCGCGCCGGACTGGCCGGAGAAGCCTGGCGGTATCCATGGTCAAGCGCAACGGCACATACGGGCCGGGCCGATCCGTCCGGCATGCTCGACCTCAAGTCATGGCAGCGGCTGTCCGACGGTCTGGACTGGCGAGAGTTCCTCCTTGAGCGCGCGCTCGACGAGGAGTCCTCGAACCTGCGCCGCCAGACCATGACCGGCCGTCCGTTCGGCTCCGACCGCTTCCTCGCCGTCACGGGCAAGCAACTCAACAGAGACCTGCAGACGAGACCCGCAGGCAGGCCCAGTGGAACAGCGAAGAAAAAGGTGACTGTCCCTGATTAGCGGACACGGCAAGGACGAGGCTCAACATCGCCTATGCGCTGCCGCACCTGACGTGAGTGGTGCTCAAACTCTACGACGTTGCGGGCAAGCTTGTGACGACGCTGGCGAACGGCGAACAGAAGCCCGGCTACTACAACCTCGTCTGGAACCGGCAGGACCCGAAAGGGCGCAGTTGCGCCTGCGGGGTCTACTTCTTAGTCTTGAAGGTCGACAACCAGCGTGAGGCGCTTCGCGCCCAAGGTCATATCAGCA